>JAMNYN010000103.1 GCA_023622805.1 Pseudomonadota bacterium
GTAGGTTCAAATCCTTCTCGCGCAACCAATGCGTTCCGGCTTGGTCTGGAGCCTGTAAAAAAGCCCACTTCGGTGGGCTTTTTTGCGTCTGCAGCGCTCGTCCACCACTTGTCAGGTCACAGGCGCCCGACCTGTACAACGGCTCAGAAGCGCTTGCAGTGCCGCGGGATTGCCGTCCACATCGGCACAGGCCACGTAGCTGTCGGGACGAATCAGGTAGGCCGCATTGCGCAGCAAGCCTGCTGACGCATGCGGTGGCCCGAAATCAAACTGGTGCAAGGCGATGCGCTGTGCTGCGCACCAGGCGACGAGATCGCTGCGGGCCGTGCCGTACACATGCACCTGCCAGGCGATGGCGGCCAGCGGGCCGTAGTTGTCCGCCACGCGCACCCAGGGCAGGCGATCTCCGCCGTGTACCGCGCCAGCCTGGCCCGCGCTGATCGGGCTATCGCGGTAGCGGATCATCGTCTGCGACACCAGGCGAAAAGCGTACTCGCGCACGGCACCGACGCCATAGGCCAGCGACGCCAGCTGCGGGGCGATCTGGGTGCGCACGAAGTCGGCTAGGCGGCCACCGGCGGTGATGAAAGTGAAAGCACGGTCCGTGGTCTCCACCAGCGTCAGTGCAAAGGCGCGGCGCTCGGCCTCATAGCTGTCGAGCAAGGCGTCGGGCGCACCCTGGCGCAGAACGCTTGCCAGTTTCCAGGCGAGGTTGATCGCGTCGCCTATGCCGGTGTTCATGCCCTGGCCGCCGACCGGGCTGTGGATGTGTGCCGCATCGCCGACCAGGAAGGCGCGTCCCCGGCGATAGCGGTCGGCCACGCGGTGGTGCACGCGGTAGGTCGAGAACCAATGGACTTTCGCGACTTGAAGCCCGACGCTGGCGAGGGCGCGGTGGCCTACATCGTCGAAGCCCAAGGACTCGGCATGCTCGCTGTCGTCGTCGGCTACGCCAATCAGGCGGCCCCGGCCCTGGTCGTCGTAGCCCAGCCAGAGGACGAAATCGGCCTGGTCGAGCGCGGCGTTCACATCGCCATTGGCCGTCGGTCCGCTGGCTTGCACATCGGCCACATAGAAGTATTTTTCATAGGTGCCGCCGGAAAAATCCGTGCCCAGCACATGCCGAACCACCGAGCGCGCTCCGTCGCAGCCGGCGATATAGGCCGCTTCGCAGCGCTGCTCGCGCCCATCGGCCGAGCGCAACTGCGCCACGACGTGATCCCCGAAGTCTTCGAAGCCCAGGCACTCGGTCTGCCATTGCACTTCCACGCCCAGCGCCTTCAGCCGCTCGACCAGAAGCCGCTCGTGCCTGTCCTGCGGGAAGACCAGGATGAAGGGGTAGGGCGTCAGCTCCTGACCGGCCGAGCCGAAGGACAGCGTCGCACGCTGCTGGCCTTTGGTCCAGAGATGGATGGCCGGCGCGCGATGGCCGGCGGCGATCACGGCCGCGTCGAGCTCCAGCTGGCGGTACAGCTCCAGCGTGCGCGCATGCACCACCATGGCCCGCGAAGTGGCCCCTGGCCCGCTGGCCTTGTCGACGATGCGCACAGCCACGCCCTGCCTGGTGAGCCACAGCGCAAGCACCAGGCCCGTGGGGCCGGCACCGACGATCAGGACGTTGGCGAGGGGAGTCATATGCGCCTGGGTTGGATGGTGCTTCCTGTCCTCATTGCGTATTGTGGCTGTCGTGCGGGGTGGGGTTTGTAGGGCGCGGCGCCATGTGGCGCCGGGCAGCTGGGCAACACGGTCGCTTCACTTCGCCCGTTCGTGCATTCACCTCGAGATCCAGGTCCGCTTCGAAGCGGCACGTGCCTCAGTAGCAGGAGCCTTGATGGGTTTTCATGGAGAGTGTTCTCGCCCAAAGCGGCCTCCAATGGACGGCTCACAGACCGCCGCCGTGCGCTGCGTTGGGCCCAATCCTGCAGGTCGCCTTCGCGGCACTGGCTTCTCACTGCACGCCCCTGAGGCCTGCCTAAGGAATAGCATGGAGTGCGGCCCGGCCTGATGCTCCCGGCTGGGAGTTCGACGGCCCGTGACGAGCGAGGTGTCAATGAAACAGACCACGAACCCAAAGAGCGTGCTGGCGCGCATCCCCGCCTCGGTCTGGGCGCTGGGTTTTGTGAGCATGTTGATGGACATCTCTTCCGAGATGATCCACAGCCTGCTGCCCATGTTCATGGTCGGGGCCCTGGGCATGTCGGCTTTCGCGGTCGGCCTGATCGAAGGGCTGGCCGAGGGCACGGCGCTGTTGGTCAAGGTGTTTTCCGGGGTGCTGAGCGACTGGTGGGGCAAGCGCAAAGGCCTGGCCTTGCTGGGCTATGCGCTGGGCGCGTTGAGCAAGCCGCTGTTTGCCCTGGCCTCGGGATCCGGCCTGGTGGTGTGCGCCCGGATGATAGACCGCATCGGCAAAGGCATACGCGGCGCGCCGCGCGATGCGCTGGTGGCCGATGTGACGCCGCCGGAGATCCGGGGCGCGGCCTTTGGCCTGCGGCAGGCGCTGGATACGGTCGGGGCCTGTCTCGGGCCGCTGCTGGCCGTGGGGCTGATGCTGTGGTGGGCCAACGACTACCGTGCGGTGTTCTGGGTCGCGGTTTTCCCTGCGGTGCTGGCGGTGCTGGTGCTGCTGCTGGCCGTGCGCGAGCCCGCAGGCCTGCCAGGCGTTCGCCGCGGCAACCCGATTCGGCGCGAGAACATGCGCAAGCTGGGCGGGGCCTACTGGTGGGTCGTGGTGGTGGGCGCGGTCTTCACGCTGGCGCGTTTCAGCGAGGCTTTTCTCGTGCTGCGTGCCCAGAACGTGGGCGTTCCCACGGCGCTCGTGCCTTTGGTGATGGTCGCCATGAATCTGGTTTATGCGGCTTGCGCCTACCCCTTTGGCCAACTGTCCGACCGCATGATGCA
>JAMNYN010000431.1 GCA_023622805.1 Pseudomonadota bacterium
CCGATGATGAAGCCAATCGCCACGACCTGCATGGCCACGTCGTTGGAAACGCCGAACAGGCTGCAGGCCAGGGGAATCAGCAGCAACGAGCCGCCGGCCACGCCGGCCGCACCGCAGGCACAGACCGACGCCACCACGCACAGCAAAATCGCCGTGGGGATATCGACCACGATGCCCAGCGTATGGGCGGCCGCCAGGGACAGCACGCTGATGGTAATGCCTGCGCCGGCCATGTTGATGGTCGCGCCCAGGGGAATGGCGATGCTGTAAGTGTCGGGGTCCAGGTTCAGGCGCTTGGCCAGGGCCAGGTTGATAGGGATGTTCGCGGCCGAGCTGCGCGTGAAGAAGGCCGTCACCGCGCTTTCGCGCAGGCACAGCAGCACCAGCGGGTAGGGGTTGCGGCGGATCTTGGCGTAGACGATCAAGGGGTTGACCACCAGCGCCACGAACAGCATGCAGCCTATCAGCACGCTCAGCAGGTGGGCGTAGCCGAGCAGGGCGGCCGTCCCCGCGTCGGCGAACGTGGCCGCGACCAGGCCGAAAATGCCCAGGGGAGCGCAGCGGATCACGCCCTGGATGATGGCCGTGAGGGCATTCGACAGGTCGCTCATGAGCTGGCGCGTGCCTTCGCTGGCGTGGCGCAAGGCCATGCCTATGGCCACGGCCCAGACCAGGATGCCTATGTAATTGGCGTGCATCAAGGCGTTGACCGGGTTGTCCACGGCGTTGAGCACCAGGGCCATCAGCACTTCCTGGACGTTGCCGGGCGGCGCCACCGTGGTGGCGGCGGCGGTCTGCAAGACCAGTGTCGAGGGGAACAGCATGCTGGCCGTGACGCCGACGATGGAGGCCGTCAGCGTGCCTATGACATAAAGCCACAGCACGGGGCGGATCAGCGTGGCATCGCCGGGGCGGTGATTGCTGATGGCGGCGATCACCAGGATCAGCACCAGTACCGGCGCGACCGACTTGAGCGCGGAGATGAACAGCTTGCCCAGCAGCGCGACGCTGGGAGTGGCCGACGGCCACAGAAAGGCGAAGGCGATGCCCGCGATCAAGGCAATCACGATTTGTGTCACGAGGCTGGTGCGGTGCAACCAGTGCAGCAGTGGCTTGAAGATCATGGGAAAACGGAGGTTCAGTAAGGCGGAAAAGGCGCGGGGGGCGGCGGAATCCGCGCGCCGCTGCAGGCTGAGCAAGGCCGGTAAGGCCCCTGCCCGCAGGACGGAACGCGCGAGTTTAAGCGCTGCGGCCATAACCCGCCTGGCAGTGCTGTTCGCAACCGGGTCATGGCCGTTCAGTCCGCCGCCGCCCCGCGTGGGAGGGGTTTTGGCAACAATTTGCGGTCCTGGATGCCACCGGGCAAGGGCCGGGCATGCGCTTCGCCCGATAATCCCAGGCTATGTCGTCCCCCAAAGTTCTCTTCGGCTTCCACGCCGTCGGCGTGCGTCTGAAGACCGCGCCACAATCCATCGTCGAAATCTACTACGAGGCCTCGCGCCGCGACGCCCGCATGCGCCAGTTCCTGGACCGTGCGCGTGAAGCCGGTGCCCGCCTGATCGAAGCCGACGGCGAGCGTCTCGCCAAGCTCGCTGGCAGCCATGGCCACCAGGGCGTGGCGGCTCGGGTCGAGCCCACCAAGCAGGTCACCTCGCTCGACGAGTTGCTCGAGAACCTGGAAGAAAGCGGCGTCAAGAACCCGCTGCTGCTGGTGCTCGACGGCGTGACCGATCCGCACAACCTCGGCGCCTGCCTGCGCGTGGCCGATGGCGCGGGTGCGCATGCGGTGATCGCTCCCAAGGACCATGCGGCGGGCATCAACGCCACCGTGGCCAAGGTCGCCAGCGGCGCGGCCGAGACCGTGCCGTATTTCATGGTCACCAATCTGGCGCGCACGCTCAATGAGCTCAAGGAGCGCAATATCTGGATCATCGGCACCAGCGGTGATGCCGAGAAGAATGTGTACCAGGTCGACCTCAAGGGCCCGGTGGCCCTGGTGCTCGGCGCCGAAGGCGACGGCATGCGCCAGCTGACGCGCAAGACCTGCGATGAGCTGGTGAGCATTCCCATGCAAGGCGCCGTGGAGAGCCTGAACGTCTCGGTGGCCAGCGGCGTGTGCCTGTTCGAAGCCGTACGTCAGCGGCTCGCAGCAGCTTGATGCAAAAAAGGCCTGCGCAAGCAGGCCTTTTGCATTAAGTCTGGGTATCAGCGCCTTGTGGCAGGGCGCTGACCTGGAATTGCAGGCCCAGTACGCGGGCCATTTCACTCAAGGTGGACAGGCGCGGGTCCAGGCCGCCGCTTTCCAGGCGCTGCACCGTCATGCGCGACAGCCCGGCGCGTTCGGCCAGATCGGCCTGGGTCATTTGCGCGGCTTTGCGCGCCTGGGTGAGTTGTTCTATCAAGGGATGGGTCATGGCGCGATCATCGCAAAGATGTAAGACCCCCGCGCTTGCTCGGCTGCGCGCAGCGCCCCGGATGCACTTTGCCCTGGGGTCGTCAACTCGCGGCTAGAAGCCCGCGGCCAGCCCGTCGCGGCGCGGATCGCTGGCGAACTGGTAGCCTTCGACGGCGCTGTCGCCCATGCGCCAGATGAACTGGCCGGCGCCGAAGTCCTGGTAGGGATCATCGATGACTTCCAACTGGTGCCCCAGGGCTTGCAGGCCCGCGACGGTAGCGGGGTTCATGCCGGCTTCGACATTCAGCGCCAGGCCCTGGTTGTAGCGCCAGCGCGGTGCATCGCAAGCGGCCTGTGGCGACTGGCGGTAGTCGATCATGCGCACCAAGGTCTGCATATGGCCTTGCGGCTGCATGTTGCCGCCCATGACGCCAAAACTCATCACCGGCTGGCCGTCCTGGGTCAGGAAAGCCGGGATGATGGTGTGAAACGGTC
>JAMNYN010000489.1 GCA_023622805.1 Pseudomonadota bacterium
GGAGCCGAGCGCGCCGTGGTGCACCACGTACGGGTCGGTGATCGGCAGGATCACGCGGGCCTTTTCAGGGCCGTACCAGCTGTCGAGCACGTCCTGCAGGTAGATCACGTTGGGCGAGCCGTCGGCGCTGTGCTTGTCGTTCATACCGTGGTCGGCCGTGAGCACAATGGTGGCGCCCAGCGCGTCGAGCTGTGCGAGGTAGCCGTCCATCATTTGGTAGAAAGCGTTCGCGGCGGGGCTGCCCGGTGCGGCCTTGTGCTGCACGTAGTCGGTGGTCGACAGATACATCAGGTCGGGACGCCGCGATTCCATCAGCTTCACGCCGGCGGCGAACACGAATTCCGACAACTCGGCGCTGTACACCGAGGGCACCGGCATGCCGACCATGTCGAGCACGTTGTCGATGCCGTTCTCTTCCATCGTCACCTGCTCTGACTTCTCGGAAGAGAAGCAGATGCCTTTCATCTTGTGGCCCAGCAGCTTGCGCAGCTTGTCCTTGGCGGTGACCACGACGAGCTTGGCGCCCGCGTCCGAAAAGGCGGCCAACACGGTGCCGGCGCGCAGGTATTTGGGATCGTTCATCATCACTTCCTGACCCAGCTCGCGGTCGAAGAAGTAGTTGCCGCAGATACCGTGCACGGCCGGCGGAACGCCGGTCACGATCGACAGATTGTTGGGGTTGGTGAACGAAGGGACGACGCAATCGGCCAGCAGGTCGGCACCTTCCTTGCGCATGCGAGCGATGTAGGGCGCCACGCCAGCTTCGATGGCCGCATCGAGATACGCCGGCTCGCAGCCGTCCACGCACACGACCACGATAGGACGCGCCATCCAACGATAGCTCCTGGCATTGACTTCAAGTGTCGACGGTGTCATTTCAGACTTCCTTTGGGGGTGGGTGGTTCGAGGTGCTGCTGGGGGCCGCATCTGCATCGTTGCGGCCGAAGGCCTTGTGCATGCGCGCGCGGCTGCCGGCCACGTGCGCGCGCAGCGCGCGCCCTGCCGTGTCGGGGTTGCCGCTGGCAATGGCATCGACGATGTGGCTGTGCTCGTCGGCCGAGACCCGCAGACCACCGCCGCTGTCGAGCGCGCGCATCCTGAAAAGGTGCAACTCCTTGACGAGCCGCTTGTAGGTTTCGGTGAGCTTCTTGCTGCCAGCCGTGTCGAGCAGAATCTCGTGGAACTGCAGGTTGAGCTGCGCGTACTGCTCCACGTCCTGGGCCTGGGTCGCCGAGCGCATGGCATCGACCATGGCGTGCAGGCGCTCCACCGCATCAGGCTGGATGGCCAGCGCCACGCGCCGGCCGATGATTTCTTCCAGTGCCTCGCGCAGCTCGTAGATCTCGTCGGCTTCCTCGAACGCGATCTCGCGCACGAAGACGCCGCGATTCTTCTCGTTGCGCACGAGGCCGGCCTCTTCCAGTGCGCGCAGCGCCTCGCGGATCGGGCCGCGGCTGGTATTGAAGCGCTGAGAGAGCTCGCTCTCATTGATGCGACTGCCCACTGGGAGCTCGCCCGTCATGATCAAACGTTCGATTTCCTCCTGCATCAGCATCGGAAGCGAACTGGACTGAAGGAATGCGAGGGCGATAGAGTGATTGCTGGTAACCATGGGGCGTATTTTCCCCTGGAATTGAAAACTGTCAACGATTTTTTATTGACAGTCTTCAATCATCAATCTACATTGCATCCACCGGTGCCTGATACACCCACTCGCCGGAGCCCGCCATTCACCTCTTAGTGATAGCTAGCCCTCTCAGGAGAAACAGATGACGATGAAACAAAGTCCGCGCCGTCTCACGGCCGCCCTGTGTGTTGCGGTCCTGGGCCTCATGTCCGGCAGTGCGTGGGCACAAAAGACGCCGCTTCTGGTCTACACCGCGCTAGAGACCGACGCCATGAAGCTCTACAAGGACGCGTTCGAGAAGGCCAACCCCGACATCGAAGTGAAGTGGGTGCGCGACTCCACCGGCATCGTCACCGCCAAGCTGCTGGCCGAGAAAGCCAACCCGCAGGCCGACGTGGTGGCCGGCCTGGCCGCCAGTAGCCTGGCGCTGCTGCAGCAGGAAGGCATGCTGCTTGCTTATGAGCCCAAGGGCTTCAAGGACCTGAACCCCGCCTACTCCGACACCGCGCGCCCGCCCGCCTGGGTCGGCATGGACGTGTGGGCCGCCACGATCTGCTTCAACCGCGTCGAGGCGCAGAAACTCGGTCTGCCCAAACCCGAAAGCTGGAAGGACCTGACCAAGCCCATCTACAAGGGCACGATCTCGATGCCGCACCCGGCCTCCAGCGGCACCGGCTACCTCGACGTGTCGTCGTGGCTGCAGATGTGGGGCGATGCCGAAGGCTGGAAATACATGGACGCGCTGCACCAGAACATCGCGCAGTACGTGCACTCGGGCTCCAAGCCCTGCAAGCAGGCGGGCGCGGGCGAGTTCCCCATCGGCATCTCGTTCGAATTCCGGGCGCACCAGGTGAAGAAGTCGGGTGCACCGGTCGACCTGATCTTCCCCAAGGAAGGCCTGGGCTGGGACATCGAGGCCACCAGCCTCATGAAGACCAGCACGAAACTGGCCCAAGGCAAGCGCTTCGCGGACTGGATGGCCAGCAAGGAAGCCAACCAGATCAGCGCGCGCTGGTGGGCCGTTGTGGCCTACCCGGGCGTGGTCTCCAAGCTCGAAGGCATTCCCGAGAACTACGAGAAGCTGCTGGCCAAGAACGATCTGAACTGGGCCGCAAAGAACCGCGAACGCATCCTGGCGGAATGGAGCAAGCGCTACGAAGGCAAGGCCGAACCCAAGTAAGCCCGACGGCATTCCCGGTTTTCAATCCAAGGGTGCCGCCGCTGGTGACGCCCTCCAACGACGAGTGCGAAAA
>JAMNYN010000746.1 GCA_023622805.1 Pseudomonadota bacterium
CAGCAACGACCCCTGGTTCCAGTTCTTCTTCGGCGAACAAGGCACCCAGGAGCAGACCGGACTGGGCAGCGGCGTGATCATCAGCCCCGACGGCTACATCCTGACCAACAACCATGTGGTCGAAGGCGCGGATGACATCGAAGTCACGCTCGCCGACAACCGCCAGGCCAAGGCCCGCGTGATCGGCACCGACCCGGAAAGCGATCTGGCCGTGCTCAAGATCGCCCTCGACAAGCTGCCCGTGATCGTGCTGGGCAACTCCGACCAGCTCGCCGTGGGCGACCAGGTGCTGGCCATCGGCAATCCCTTTGGCGTAGGCCAGACCGTGACCAGCGGCATCGTCAGTGCCCTGGGCCGCAGCCAGCTGGGCATCAACACCTTCGAGAACTTCATCCAGACCGACGCCGCCATCAACCCCGGCAACTCGGGCGGCGCCCTGGTCGATGTCTACGGCAATCTGCAAGGCATCAATACCGCCATCTACTCGCGCTCGGGCGGCAGCATGGGCATCGGCTTCGCGATTCCTGTGTCCACGGCCAAGATGGTGCTCGACAGCATCGTCAAGCAAGGCCACGTGACACGCGGCTGGATAGGCGTAGAGCCAAATGAACTCTCGCCCGAGCTGGCCGAGACTTTCGGCGTCAAGGGCGCAACCGGTGGCGTGATCGTCACCGGCGTGCTGCAGGCCGGCCCCGCGGCCCAGGCAGGCATGCGTCCCGGCGATGTGATCGTCCAGGTCGGGGACAAGCCCGTGCGCAATGTGGCGGAACTGCTGTCCACCGTGGCCGCCCTGACACCCGGCACCGCCGCCGATTTCCAGCTGCGCCGCGGTGATACGGAACTCACCATCAAGGTCACTCCAGCCGTGCGCCCCGCTCAGCCCAAGCGCGAAGAGCAGCCCCGCTGAACAATGCCGCCACGGTGCGGCTGACAACGAAAAAGCGGCCCATGCGGGCCGCTTTTTTCATGTCCAGTGCGCGCCGCCTTCAAGGCTGCGGGCGCTGGAACAGCTTACTTGTCTGACTGGTCCGTGGAGACCGCCGACTTCTCGGCCTCTTCTTCCTCGCTGTCCGGCGAGCGGGACACGCGGCTGAACCAGCCCGCGCCCAGGATGCCCACTTCATACAAGATGCACATGGGAATCGCCAGCGCCAGTTGCGAAATCACATCCGGAGGCGTGACCACCGCGGCGATGATGAAAGCCACCACCACGAAATAGCCGCGAAACGCCTTGAGCTTCTCGATTTCGACCAGCTTGAAGCGCACCAGCAGCATGACCACGATGGGCACCTGAAAGGCCAGGCCAAACGCCAGGTACAGCGACAGAATGGCTTCCACATACGAAGCGATGTCCGGCGTCGCGGCCACGCTGGCGGGCGTGAACCCCTGGATGAAGGCGAACATCTTGTCGAGCACGAAGAACTGCACGAAAGCGATGCCGACATAGGCCAGGAAGCTGCCGAACAGGATCAGCGGCAGCGCAAAACGCTTTTCATGGCTGTACAGACCGGGCGACACAAAGGCCCACATCTGGTACATGATCCAGGGCAGCACGGCCAGCACACCGACCATGCCCAGCACCTTGATCGGCACGAAGAACGGCGTGAACACGCCGACCGCGATCAGCTTCGCATTCGGCGGCATGTGCGCCTTGATCGGCATGGCGATGAAATCGATCAGGCCGTTCGGACCTGGCCAAAACGCCAAAATGGCCACAGCCAGGGCAATTCCGTAAATGCAATACAGCAGTCGATTGCGCAACTCCAGCAGGTGCTGCACAAAAGGCTGCTCGGTGCCGGCCAGCTCGTCGTCTTTGGATGGGATGTCTGACATGGTGGAGATAGCGGGCCGTCAAGCCCTGACACACTTTCGGGAAGACCAGTAAAAAAGCACGCGCCACGAACTGCGCGCCGAAGCCTGCATCCAGGCGTTCGGCGCATGCCGTTCGCAACGCCTCGCCAGCGCTGTTGCCTCACCCCACGCGCCCTGCGGCGGCGCAGGTCAGCGGAATTTCTGCGGACGAAAGCGCGCTACGCGGGCCGCACCGGATTGTGCCTTGCTGCGCACGCCTGCGCGGGCCTTGTACCACTGGGGCACGGCCGCGCGCTTGAGGCGCCAGTTCTTGCGCGGGTGCGCATAGGCCGGCACCACGCCGCTGGCGGACTCGTAAGAGGATGCGTAGCTGCCTGAGGACGAATCCAGTGCATCGCCCGTCGCGTTGTGCCAGTCCTTTTCGAAGTCGCTGGCGCTGGTGTGAATGGTTTGCTCGACATCGCGCGCAGCCCCTTCCACCGTTTCCTTCATCTTCTTGAGCTCGTCGAGCTCCATCGAGCGGTTGACTTCGGATTTCACATCGGCGACGTAGCGCTGGGCCTTGCCCAGCAAGGTCCCCACGGTACGCGCCACGCGTGGCAGCTTTTCCGGCCCGATGACAATCAATGCCACCGCGCCGATCAGCGCCATCTTGGACAGGCCAATATCAATCATGCAAGCAGCAACAAGTGATTAGCTTTTTTGCTTGGCTTCCACGTCGATCGTGGTCTTTTCAGCCGATTGCTGGTTCGCAACCTGGCCGGGAGCGGCCGTCGTGTCAGATGCTGCCGCATCCGCGCCGCCGTCCTTGACGCCGTCCTTGAAGCCCTTCACCGCGCCGCCCAGATCGGAGCCGAGGTTCTTGAGTTTCTTGGTGCCGAACACCATGACAACGATAAGCAGCACGATCAGCCAGTGCCAGATGGAAAAAGAGCCCATGAGTTATCTCCTAACGAATTCAGAACATTTTAGACGGGCGCACGTGAACAGTTGATGAAACGCCCTGTTTGTCATGCGACAGTATCCGTCATCCCTAGCGCTCGCACCGCTCAAAGCCCACGCAACTG
>JAMNYN010000657.1 GCA_023622805.1 Pseudomonadota bacterium
GGGCAAAACCATGCTGCGCCAGCAGACCGGGGCTGCAGGCGGGCACCACGGCCTCGCCCATCAGCAATTCCAGTCCCGCCCCAGGCCAGTGCGGCAGGCCGAAATGGATGGCCGCGTCCACGTTTTCGAGCTGGAAGTCGAACTGCGACAGCTGCGTGGTCAGGTGGATGGTGATGCCCGGATGGGCCGCCAGGAACTGCGGCAGGCGCGGCGCCAGCCAGCGGGTGCCGAACGTGGGCAGGATGGCCAGGTTCAGGCTGCCGCCCTGCGGGTTGGAATGAAAGCCCAGCGTGGCATTGGCGATGCGCGTCAGCGCGCCGCGAATTTCCTGCACGTAGGTCTGCCCGGCCGGGCTCAGGCGCACGGTCTGACGCTCGCGCACAAACAATTCCGCCCCCAGTCGCTCTTCCAGCGCGCGAATCTGCCGGCTGACGGCGCTTTGCGTCAGGTGCAGCTCGGCCGCGGCCGCGGTGAAGCTTTGGTGGCGCGCGGCCGCTTCAAATGCACACAGCAGGGACATGGGGGGCAGGAATCGGCGGGTCAGCATGGAAAGCTCCGTGGGCAAGACAGTGGTCATTCGGTTCTGGAATGACCTACTGACGCAATTATCGTTTGACCCACCGCCTCGCGCACGCCTACCATGCGCAGCAAACCCGCCCGCAGGGGGCTCTACGTCTTCTCGACGACAGCGCCGCCCCACGGTCCAGCCCCCACATCTTTCGCCCCACGCCCGCCTTAGTCATGAGCAATACGCACCACTCCTCCCACTTTGTCTCCTCCGACGAAATCCGCAGCCGCTTTTCGCGCGCCATGTCCACCATGTACCGCCAGGAAGTGCCGCAGTACGGCAGCCTGGTGGAACTGGTGAGCGACATCAACGCCAACACGCTCCAGGCCCAGCCTGCGCTGCGCGCGCAGATGGAGCGCACGGGCGAAGCCGCCCGTCTGGGGGTGGAGCGCCACGGCGCGATCCGCGTGGGCACGGCCGCCGAGCTGGCCATGCTGCGCCGCCTGTTCGCCCTCATGGGCATGGAGCCCGTGGGCTATTACGACCTGTCGGTGGCTGGCGTGCCAGTGCACTCCACGGCTTTCCGCCCGGTCAGCGACAGCGCCTTGCTGGCCAACCCGTTCCGCGTGTTCACATCCCTGCTGCGGCTGGACCTGATCGCCGATGAGGCCCTGCGTGCCAAAGCCTCGGCCATCCTGGCCCAGCGCAACATCTTCACGCCACGCGCGCTGGAGCTGATTGCCCACAGCGAAGCCGTCGGCGGACTGACCACCACCGAAGCCGACGAATTCGTGCACCAGGCACTGGAAACCTTCCGCTGGCACCAGGAAGCCACCGTGGACGCCGCCACCCACGATGCCTTGCAAAAAGCCCACCGCCTGATCGCCGACGTGGTCTGCTTCAAGGGCCCGCACATCAACCACCTGACGCCACGCACGCTGGACATCGACGCGGCCCAGGCCGCCATGCCCGAGCGCGGCATGGATGCCAAGGACGTGGTGGAAGGCCCGCCCCGACGCGACTGCCCCATCCTGCTGCGCCAGACCAGCTTCAAGGCCCTGAAAGAGGCCGTGCGCTTCACCGATGACGCGGCCGACAGCACGGGCGCGCACACCGCCCGTTTTGGCGAGATCGAGCAGCGCGGCGTGGCCCTGACCCGCAAGGGCCGGGCGCTGTACGACCAGTTGCTGGCCCAGGTCCGCGACATGGGCAACGCCGGCAACGCCGCGCCCGACTACGGCCTGCGCCTGGCGCAGGTGTTCGAGCAATTCCCCGACACGCACGACGCGCTGCGCGCCCAGGATCTGGCTTTTTACCGCTACAGCCTCACGGCGCAAGGCGAGGCCGAGGCCGATGTCGCGCTGGCCCAGGCCGATCTGGCGACGCTGCTGGCGCAAGGCCTGGTGCAGGCCGAGCCCATCACCTACGAAGACTTTCTGCCCGTGAGCGCGGCCGGCATCTTCCAGTCCAACCTGGGCAGCGAGGAACAAAAGCAGTACCAGGCGCAGGCCGCGCAGCAGGCTTTCGAAGCCGATCTGGGCGCGCCCGTGCACGATGAAATCGCCTTGTACGCCGCCGCGCAGCAACGCTCCATCGACCAGCTGCGCGCGGCCTTGCGCGACCAGGCCGCCAAGGTGGCAGCATGAACGGTTTGACTCCCCAAGCCGTCATCCAGGCCCTGGGCGCACTGGTGGGCGAGCGCGGCCTGCTGGTGGGCGCCGACATGGCGGCCTACGAGCAGGGCGCACGCTATGGCGCGGGCCAGGCGCTGTGCGTGGTGCGTCCGGCCGACGTGCAGGAAGTGCAGGCCGTGGTGCGCTGGTGCGTGGAGCATGGCGTGCATCTGGTGCCCCAGGGCGCGAATACCGGCCTGGTGGGCGCCAGCACGCCCGACGCCACCGGCACCCAGATCGTGCTGTCCACCAGCCGCCTGCGCGGCCTGTGCGAAGTGGACGTGGCCAACCGCAGCGTGACGGTGGATGCCGGCGTGACGCTGCAGGAACTCAATGACCAGCTGGAGCCGCACGGCCTGTGGTTTCCCATCGATCTGGGCGCCAATCCCACGGTGGGCGGCATGGTGGCCGCCAACACCGGCGGCACGCGGCTGATCCGCTACGGCGATGTGCGCCACAACCTGCTGGCCTTGCAGGCCGTGCTGCTGGAGCCCGCGGGCGAGCTGCTGGACATGGGCCGCGCGCTGCGCAAGGACAACACCGGACCGGACCTCAAGCAGCTGTTTGTCGGCACCTCGGGCGCCGGCGCGATTCTGACCCGCGCCACGCTGGAAGTGCATGTGCGCCCCAGCCAGTCGGCCACGGCCCTGGTAGTGCCCACTTCGGATGACGCGGTGCTGCAGTTGCTGCAGGCGCT
>JAMNYN010000557.1 GCA_023622805.1 Pseudomonadota bacterium
GCGCGGGGAACGCCGGAGATGATCGACAGGTCAACGCAAAGGCAGCTTCACCAATCCCAGCACGGGTCAGATCAAACCGACGTTCGAAATGATTGTGAACTGAGTATCCCAGCAATTCGCCCGTCTGCTCATCGACATCGTGATTCCGAAGTCATCTGCCAGCCGACGGTAATCATGGCTTGCATATTGACTTCCACGGTCGGTGTGTACCAGCAGTCCCGGCCTTGGTTTTCGCTGCCAGTACGCTGATCGCAGGGCCGCGCACACCAATTTTGCGTCAATCGATTCTGACATCGACCAGCCAACGATTCGCCGGCTCGCCAGGTCCATCACCACGGCAAGATACAGCCAACCCTCACCCGTCGCAACGTATGAGATGTCGCCTACCCAGGCCTGGTTCGGCTGCCAGCCGTCGAAGCGCCGCTCCAGAATGTTGCTGGCCACCGGCAGGCGATGACCGGAGTCGGTGGTGACCACGTATGCCCGACGATACACCGGACGCAGCCCTTGGCGCTGGATACTTTGACGCACCCGCTCGGCGCTGATGCATTCGCCCTGCTGGCGAAGTTGCCGTGTTATGCGCGGGCGGCCATAGCTGCGGCGGCTGTCGCGGTGAATGGCCGTCACCTTGGCATCCAGAGCCTGGTTGGCCAGGGCACGTGCGCTGGGCGCTCGCACGCGCCACTGGCAGTACCCTGATCGGGAGACCGACAGGACCCGGCACAGCCGGCTGACCGTGTACTCGCCGCGATGATGCTCGATCCAGGCGTACTTCATCGCGACACCTTTGCAAAGTACGCCGTCGCTTTTCGTAATATTTCCACGTCCAGTTTCGCATCGGCCAACTCCCGACGCAGCCGGCTGTTCTCGGCCTCCAACTCACTCACGGGCCGGCGTGTGGGCGCCGCCCCAGGGGCCAACGCTACCTCAGATGCGCCTGTGGCAGTGGCTGCTGTGCGGCGCTTCCAGTTGCCCAATGTGGCAACCGGAACGCCCAAGCGGCGTGCTGCTTCATGGCCCCCGACCGATTCGGCCAGCCTGGTCGCCTCGACTTTGAATTCATTCGTGTACTGCCGCCTGGGAAGTTTGCTATTTTGCATCTCGATTCTCCATACAGCTGAAGTTACCAACTTTTTGCTGTACGTGAAATCGAGGCAGGGTCAGCATGCGCCTGTTCCGCAGCACGAACATGATGATCAACATCTTCCTGCCGCAGACCAAGCCGCGCGATCCGAAGAAGATGACCCCGCACTCGCATGCCGACTTCGAGCAGGGTTCCCTGTCGCTCAGCGGCAGCTACGTGCACCATCTGCGCTACCCCTGGACAACGGACCTGAACAACTGGCGCGAAGATGACCACGCCCTGGTCTTCAGCCCGTCGCTGTGCATCATGCCGTCGACGGTCGTGCACACGTCGCAGGCCATTGGCACCGAGCGCACGCGCCTGGTCGATGTGTTCTGCCCCCCGCGCCTGGACTTCTCGATGAAGCCCGGGCTGGTGAACAACGCCGACGAATACCCGATGCCTGCGACGGCGCAACCGACTTGAGGACTGCGCCCCATGGACTCCTTTCTCAGTCGCATCCGCGCGCCCGGTGCCTGCCTATTTGGCACCTGGGTCAAGCTCAATTCACTGGAAACGCTGGAGATGCTCAGCTGGGCCGGTTATGACTTTGTCGTGATCGACGCCGAGCACTCTCCGCACACCTTCGAGTCGACCTACCGCAGCATCGTTGCCGCACAGGGCTTTGGCATGTCGGCACTGGTGCGCCTGCCAGACCTGCACAACCAGGACGCCCAGCGCGTGCTCGACGCTGGGGCGGACGGGGTGCTGGTTCCCCGCGTGCGCGACCTGACCGACGCGCGTCATGCTATCGACATGCTGACGTTCAGCCCGGTGGGCTCACGCGGCATGGGCATCACATCGCGTGCCGGGCGCTGGGGCGCCAAGCCTATCCCTGACTACCTGGCCCATGGCGATCAGCAGGTGGCCCGGGTGCTGCAATTCGAGGACCAGCAAGCGCTGGACGCGGTGGAAGACATTCTGGACCTGCCGGGCGTCAACAGTGCCTTCCTGGGCTACGGCGATCTGTCGCTGTCCAGCGGCAAGCCCGCCTCCCACCCCGACAATGCCTCGCGCGTGCAGAAGTGGCTGCTCGCCTGCCAGGCGCGTCGCATTCCCTGCGGCACGGCCGTGGGCGACGCGGCCGCGGCGGCGCGCAGCCGCGAGCAAGGCTTCTCGTTTGTCATGATCAGCAATGACGCTGCCATGTTCGGCCGGGCTGCAAGCGACGCGCTCAAGTCGCTCAAGGAATAGACATGCGCAAAAGCATTCAGATCGAGGGCTTCGGCCACGGCAACCAACCGACTCCGGCCGCAAGCTTGCTGCAAGGCCTGCTCGTGAGCGGCGCCATCTTCGGCATGGACCCGGACACGCGCAAGATCGCTGCGGGCATGTCGACGCAGTGTGCACTGATGTTCGGCCATGCCGAACGTATCCTGCACGCGGGCGGCTGCGATTGGAGCCGTGTGCTGAAGATGACCTTCTATATCGCTGCCGACCAGTCACGCGATGACATCAACGCCCACTGGCTGCGGCTGTTTCCGGATGCCGACACCCGGCCGGCACGCCATGTGATGGTCAGCGACCGGCTGCCGCCAGGCATGCTGGTCCAGTGCGATCTGATGGCATTCGCCGCAGCCAACGCCTGAGCCGGCTGCGACTGCAGCGCTTTCGATGCCGCTGCGGGCACTGGCATTTTTGTCACTTGCTTATGTGTCTCATCAAATGAGACGGTTGGATCGTTAAGCGATATTCAACTATACTCGCGTTCCCTCCAACGCAGTCCATGGCATGGACGTTTCGCCGCCAGCGCAGCGGCGCAACGCCTTTTGCTGCGGCGTGTTGGCAACCCCACGTGACTGATCCGGAGACTCGGCATGACCCACCCTATTCCTCTCACTCGCCGTCAGGCCGCCGCCTTGCTGGGCGGCGCGTTGCTCGCGCCGGCCTGCCAGCTGGCCCATGCCCAGACACGCTACCCCAGCAAACCCGTCAAGCTGGTAGTGACCTACGCCACGGGTGGCGCCAACGACCTGACGGCGCGCATCTACGCTTCGCTGCTTGGCGGGCGATTGCAGCAGCCTTTTATTGTCGAGAACCGCCCCGGTGGCAGTGGCGTCAGCGGCACCGTCGGTGTCGCGCGCGGTGAGGCCGATGGCTACACACTGTTGCTGGGTGCCGGCGGGACGATGACGATCAACCCGGCCTTGTTCCCCCATCTTGCCTATGATCCGCTGAAAGACTTCGCCTGCATTGGCCTGGCAGCGCAGGCCCCGCTGGTGGTGCTGGTGCCCCCGAGCCTGCCGGTGAATTCCATCCAGGAGCTGATTGCCTATGCCAAGAGCCGCAAGCAAGGCCTCAGCTACGCCTCTCCCGGGGCGGGCACACCGCTGCACCTGGCAGCGGAGATGTTCATGCACCAGGCCGGTCTGAGCGCTCTGCATGTGCCCTACCGCGGCAGTGCACCCGCGCTCACCGATCTGATGGCCGGGCGCGTGGATGTCATGTTCGATGTGCAGGGCAGCTCGCTGCAGTTCGTGCGCTCCGGCCGGCTGCGCGCCTTGGCGGTGACGAGTCTGCAGCGCAGCACGCACCTTCCCGAGGTCCCCACGCTGCACGAATCAGGTCTCAAGGACTTCGATGTCATCTCGTGGTTCGGACTGTTTGCCCCCATCCAGACCCCGTCAGCGGTGGTGCAGCAACTGAGTGAGGCACTGCAGGCCGTGGCGAAGACGCCGGAAGCAGCCGCCAAGCTCGCGCCGCTGGGAATGACCCCGGTCAGCGGCACGCCCCAGGCGCTGCGCACCCTGGTGCAAAAAGAGCAAGCCAAGTGGCGTAGCATCATTGCACAGGCCCAGATCACGGTGGAATGATCGGGCCCGCGGCGCGCGCCCCGCGCGCCGTTTCAGCCGCGCGCTTTCAACCAGGTCTGCGAGCGCAGTTCGGCGGAGATATCCATGGCCGCCTCCTGTACCTGGTGGAACAGTTGCGCGGGCGCGTTGTCGTTCACATCCACACTCGAGCCAATCAGCGCCACTGCGGCCACCACCCGGTTGCGATCGTCGAACACCGGCGCCGCGACCGCAGCGATGCCCGACAAGCGTTCGTTGGCAGCCAGGCAATACCAGTTCTGCCGCACCTGCGCCAGCACGCTTTGCACCTCGGCGGCATCTTGCAGGGTGTGCGGCGTCAGCGCCGAGATCGGCCGGGCGAGCCAGGCCTGGCGTTCGCTCTCGGGCATGAACGCCAGCATGACGCGCCCCAATGCCGAAGAAACCGCAGGAATGATCGAGCCGGCGCGGATGGTGATGGCGATGTGAGCGGTGCTTTGTATCGCATCCACCACCGCCACATTGCCGTCGGCGGGCATGCCCAGCGCCACGGTCTGCGCGCTTTTCTGGTGCAACGCCAGGAGATGCCGGTGCGCCAGCTGGCGCAAGCCGAAATTGTCAAACACCGACACGGCAAAGCGGTACGAACGCCAGCCCAGGCGATAGCGGTCACTTTGATTGTCCTTGTCCACATAGCCCAGCGCGCGCAGCGTGGTCAGGTGCCGGTGCACGCGGGCCTTGGTCTCCCCCAGTCGGCGCGCCAGGTCACTCGTGCCTACTGCCTCCGAGGTGTTGGCCAGCTCGGCGAGCACGGCAAATGCCACGCCCACTGCTTGCACGCCCGTGGGCAGCGCAGAGTCACCTTCTTGCATTGGGTCCACAACTTGGGTCCTTGAATTGATTGACATACAGAAAAAGCCATTTTATCATCTCCACACCCGAGACACTCGTATCATCACACGATACAAAAATAATGACCACCGCAACCTCCCACGAAATTCCCATCCAATGGGCCCCCAATACCTTCAGCCGCGTGCCCTACGCCGTCTTTCAGCGTGACGACGTGCAGCAGGTAGAGCAACGCAAAGTGTTTGAAGGTGCCGTCTGGAACTACCTGGGCCTGGAGGCCGAAATCCCGGAGGTCGGCGACTTCAAGACCACCCATGTGGGGCGGATGCCGGTGGTGCTGTCGCGGGATATGGACGGCGAGATCTATGCGTTTGAAAACCGCTGCGCGCACCGCGGCGCGTTGCTGGCTCTGGAAGACTTCGGCAATGCCAAGGAACACACCTGCGTCTACCACGCCTGGCGCTACGACCTGCAAGGCAACCTGCGTGGGGTGGCGTTTGAAAAGGGCGTCAACGGCCAAGGCGGCATGACCGAGTCGTTTTGCAAGGACCAGCATGGCCCACGCAAGCTGCGCACCGCCTCCTACTGCGGCCTGGTCTTCGCCAGCCTGCACGACGACGTGCCGCCGATCGAGGAATACCTGGGCGAGGCGGTCTGCGAGCGCCTGGAGCGCGTGCTCAGCCGCCCGGTGCAAGTCATTGGCCGTTTCACCCAGGCCCTGCCCAACAACTGGAAGCTATACACCGAGAACGTGCGTGATACCTACCACGCCAGCTTGCTGCATACCTTCTTCACCACATTTGGCATTACCCGCCTGACACAGGAGGGGGGCGTAGTGATCAGCGAGGACGGTGGCAACCACGCCAGCGCCTCGTACAGCCGCGTGCTCGAAGGTGCCGAGAGCGCCTACGCACAGCAGGAAATTCGCTCCGAAAACAACGATCTGGCGCTGGGCGACCTGAGCATGCTCAAGAGCGTGGATGAAATCGGTGACGGCATCGTCTTGCAGATCCTGAGTGTCTTCCCCGGTTTTGTGCTGCAGCAGATCCATAACTGCATCGCGGTGCGCCAGGTGCTGCCCACGGGCGTGGAAACGACCGATCTGAATTGGACCTACCTCGGCTACGCCGACGACACCGAGGAGATGCGCAACCTGCGCCTCAAGCAGTCCAACCTGGTGGGCCCCGCAGGCTTTGTCTCGCTCGAAGACGGCGCGGTCGGAGGCTTCGTGCAGCGCGGCATCCAAAGCGCCGGTGAACTGGAGGCGGTCATCGAACTTGGCGGCCATGGCACCGAAACACAGAACTTCCGGGCTACCGAAAGCTCGATCCGCGGCTTCTGGCGCGCTTACCGTACACACATGGGGCTGTGATGACTTTGCTCAACGAACTGATTACCCTGAACGCCGATTACGCCGCGGCGATCGATGACGACCGCCTGGAAGACTGGCCATCGTTCTTCACCGAAAAGTGCTTTTATCGCATCACCACCGCGCAAAACCACGCCCGGGGCCTGCCCGCGGGCCTGGTGTATGCCGACACCCGCCAGATGCTCGTCGACCGGGTGCTGTCGCTGCGCAAGGCCAATATCTATGAGCGCCAAGCGTACCGCCACCTTATCGGCCTGCCACGCGTCGAGAGCGAAGACAATGGCATCGTACGGGCGCGTACCTCGTTTGCCGTGCTGCGCATCATGCGAACCGGTGAAACCGAGATCTTTGCCAGCGGCAACTTTCTCGACGAACTGGCGCGCGTGGACGACCAGCTGCTGCTGCAGCGCCGGGACGTCATCTGCGACAGCCAGCGCATCGACACCTTGCTGGCGCTGCCGCTGTGATGTCCGCCGCCTTGCACCCCCCCCGCGTGGGGGTGGCCATTGGCGACCCGAATGGCATCGGCCCCGAAATCGCGGTACTTGCCGCCCTGGCCTTGTTTGCCGAGACCGGCGCACGCGCCCTCATTCTGGGCGAGGACTGGCTGATTGCCGCGGTGTGCCAAACGCTGCAGCTCGACGCGCAGGCGCAGCGCGCCTTTGACGTCCACCACTGCGGCGTGCTTGCGCAGGCCGACTGGCAACCCGGGAAGATCAGCGCCGCTGCCGGAGCTGCCACCGTGGGCTACGTGCGCGTGGCCATCGAGCTGCAGCGCGCCGGCCGCATCGGTGCCATTGGCGCGGCACCGCACTGCGAGGCCGCAGTGAATGCTTCAGGCACACCATTTTCCGGCTACAGCGGCCTGGTGGCCGACTTGCTGGGCGTGCCGCGCTCGCAGGCCCATCTGTTCCTTGAGGCACAAGGGCTGCGCATTGTCCATGCCACGCTGCACGAGGGCGTGCGCGCTGCGGTTGCACGCCTCACGGCTGACGATGTGCAGGCCACCGCGCAGGCCGCGCGCCAGACCCTGCAGCAGTGGGGCATCGCCGAGCCACGCCTGTGCGTGGTCGGCATCAATCCGCACGCCGGTGAGGATGGGTTGTTCGGCGACGAAGACGAGTATGTGACCAAGCCTGCGGTGCAGGCCATGCGCGCACTTGGCTGGTCGGTGGACGGGCCGATGGCCGCCGATGTGGCGCTGTCCGAGCGCAAGCACGACGCCTATGTGGCCATGCTCCATGACCAGGGCCATATCGCCGTGAAAATGCTCAGTCCCAAGGGAGCAACCGCCTGGGTCGCAGGTGTGCCGTTGATTTTTGCCAGCGTCGGCCACGGCGCGGCTTTCGATATCGCAGGACTGGGCCGGGCCGATGCCACCGCCTTGTCCGAAACGCTGCTGCTCCTGCATGGGGCCCTTCAAAGATCATGAGCACCTGCACCCTAGAAGTACCCGGCCGCGCGCCGATCCAGTTCGAACTGGACCCCACTCTGAGCGTTCTGGACTCCGCCTCCAAGGCCGGCTGGGAACTGCCCCATTCATGCCGCCGTGGCAACTGCGAAAGTTGCCGGGTGCAGGTGCTCGAGGGTGAGGTCAGCCCGGCTGCAAGCGACGGCACCGCACTGCTGTGCGTCAGCCGCGCCTGCGGCGACCTGCGCATTGCCGCCGACCGCGCCGAGCCGGTGAACACCAGCCAACGCAAGACCGTACAGGCCAAGCTATACCGTCTGCGCATGGCCGCGCCCGATGTGGCCGTGATCGATCTGCGCTTGCCCGCAGGGGTGAAGGCGCCGTTCAAGGCTGGCCAGTACCTGCAGCTTCACCTTCCCGGCGCCGAGCCGCGCAGCTTTTCCATGTCCAATGCGCCCAAGTCCGCTGACAGCGTGCAATTGCAAGTGCGCGTGCTGCCCGGCAGCTTGTTCGGTGAAAAAGTTTTGCCGACGCTGCAGCCTGGAGATCCCGTGACGGTGGAGCTGCCGTTTGGCGACTTCTATCTGCGCGAAGGCCCGGCGCCAGTCATCCTGGTGGCCGGTGGCACCGGCTTTGCGCCGATGCAGTCCATCCTGGAAGATGCGCTGATCAAGCAGCGTGACCGGTCGTTCACGCTGTACTGGGGCGCGCGCAAGGCCGATGGACTGTACGCGCTGGAACAGGTCAGAAAGTGGCAGCAGAAATTCAGCAACTTTCAATTTTTCGGCGTGCTGTCGAACGATGACAGCGATTGCAGCATGCGCCAGGGAATGGTGCACGAGGCGGTCCTCGCTGACCATCCCAACCTCAGTCAGCACCAAGTGTATGTATGTGGCGCGCCGGTGCTGGTGAATGCCGCGCGGCAGGCGTTTGTGCAACGCTGCCAGTTGCCTGCGGGCCATTTCTATGCGGATTCGTTTGCCGCTGCCAATGCGCCTTGCGCGCTTGGCCCCGCACCGATACCGTCTGTCACTGCGACTGTCTGAATCGGCGGGAGGCGGTGCATTGTCTTTGCGCTGTTTTCCGGCCATCGCGTGACCGATCCGGGGGTGCATCCGTGCGGGCTCACCCCCTGGATCTTTGTCGGCATCCTGCGCTGCGACGCTGCAGTAAGAGGGCCGGTCGTGGCCGCGCAGCCGGGGGTCGCCGCCTTCCTTTCGGCCAATGGTGCACGCGCCCCCATGGAGGTTATTGGGCAGTCGGCTAGGCTTGTGGTCGGCTCCATGCCGACTACAAGCCGCGCTATCCCACTGCGCCCAAACCAGGCGCCTTGGACTTCAGGCCGCAACCGGCCTACTGGCTTGGACGTGGCTTCTGGCGCATTTTGGAGACCACGCTGGGAACGACAGCGGGCAGAAACAAGCCGCAGTGCCAGCCAGGACCTGCGCTTACTCTAGATCCATACCCGACGGCTCGCCCAGGCGTTGCACGACCTGCTCGAGCACGCGGTACAGCTGCTCGACCTCGGTCTGCCCGACCAGATCTTCGATTTGCGTGTAGGTCGCTTCCGAGCAAGGCGCAATCTCCTGCACCATGGTGTGGCCTGCGGGCGTGAGGCTAAATTCGCATCCGCGCAGATCGTCGGCCAGGCGCACGCGCTGGAGCAGCGCGCGCATTTCCAGCGTCTTGAGCAGCCGCGACAGACTGGGCATGCTGATAAAGGTCATGTGCGCCATCTCCATTGGGCGCAGGCTGCGGCCAGCCGCCGACATAGCGCGCAGCACCCGCCACTGCTGCTCGGTGAGGCCATGGGCACGCAGCATAGGCCGAAAACGCACCATGACCGACTCCCGCGCCTTCAGCAGCGCCATGGGCAAGGAGCGCGCAAATGAGCGCATCGACTCGGATTCGGCAGGGGTTGGTGATTCGGTCATGGCAAAAGGCGCAGGGCGCTGAATTGTATGCAAACGGTCGAGACAACGGCATTGCCCTGCGCCCGGCAAAGCAGCATCAATAGGTGGAGCTCTGTGCCACGGGCCGGACATCCTTGAAACGACCGGCCAGCGCGCTCGTCGCCTGCACCAGCAGGCTGGTATCGAGCCCCACCGCAACAAAGCTGCAGCCCTGTTCGAGATAGCTGCGCGCCAGCGCTTCGTTGGGCGTGAGAATGCCTGAGGCTTTTCCCGCCTTGGCGATGCGCGCGATGGCATCGCTGATGGCAGCCTGCACATCGGCATGGCCTGGATTGCCGATATGCCCCATGGCCGCGGACAGGTCGGCAGGCCCAATGAAGACCCCGTCCACACCTTCGGTGGCGGCAATGGCGTCAAGGTTCTTCAGCCCCTCGACGGACTCCACCTGGACCAGAACGCAGACCTGCGCGTTGGCCTCGTGGTAGTAGTGGGCGCGCCGGCCCCAGGCCGAGGCGCGCGCACCGCCGATGCCGCGAACGCCGCCTTTGCCATCGTTTTGCGGATAGCGCGCCGCACGCACGATGCGCGCCGCCTGCTCGGCCGTATCGACCATGGGCACCAGCAGGGTCTGTGCACCCACGTCCAAGTACTGCTTGATCAGCATCTCTCCGACTTCGCCATGGCCCATGGGCATGCGCGCCACGGGATGGACTTCGGGATAGGCGGCAATGGACTGCAGCTGCGACAGCAGGGTGAGCGTGTCGTTCGGTCCATGTTCACCGTCGATCAGCAGCCAGTCGAAACCGGCGCCGGCGCAGATTTCGGCCGAATACGGACTGCCCAGGCTGACCCAGAGGCCGATCTGCGTCTGTCCTTGCGCAATCGCTGCCTTGAAGCGGTTGATGGGTGTTGGCATCGTCATATATCAGTCTCCTCAATAGCCCATGCACAGGTACTTGGTATCCACATATTCGTCGATGCCGGTGGCGCCGCCCTCGCGCCCCAGACCCGACTGCTTGACGCCGCCAAACGGCGCCACTGCGGTGCTGATGATGCCGCTGTTGATGCCGACCATGCCGTACTCGAGCGCCCCGCCCACGCGCCACACGCGGCCCAGGTCGCGCGCATAGAAGTAAGCCGCCAGGCCAAACTCGGTGTCATTGGCCATCTGGACGGCTTCCTCTTCGGTCTTGAACCGGAACACGGGCGCGACCGGGCCAAAGACTTCTTCCCTGGCAATGCGCATGCCCGGCAAGGCATTTCCCAGGATGGTGGGCTCATAGAAGCTGCGGCCCAGGTGGCTGCGCTGCCCGCCAGTAATGACTTCAGCGCCCTTGGCCAACGCGTCCTGCACCAGTTCCTCGACCTTGTCGACCGCGGCGCCGTCGATCAGCGGTCCCTGGGTCGTGCCTTCCTCGGCGCCATTGCCTACCTTGAGCGCCAGCACCGCGGACTTGAGCTTGGACATGAACGCGTCATAGACGCCGTCCTGAACCAGCAGACGGTTGGCGCAGACGCAGGTCTGGCCGGTGTTGCGGTATTTGGAAGTCATGGCCCCTTCTACAGCGGCGTCCAGATCCGCATCGTCAAACACGATGAATGGGGCATTGCCGCCGAGTTCGAGCGACATCTTCTTGAGCGTGGGCGCGCATTGCGCCGCAAGCACGCGGCCGACTTCGGTCGAGCCAGTGAAGGTCAGCTTGCGCACTGCCATGCTGGCCGTGAGCACGCCGCCAATGGCGCGCGATGAACCGGTGAGCACGCTGAACACGCCCGCCGGCACGCCCGCGCGCTGGGCCAGCTCGGCCAGTGCCAAGGCCGACAGCGGCGTCTGCTGCGCGGGCTTGACGATGATGGTGCAGCCGGCGGCCAGCGCGGGCGCGACCTTGCGCGTGATCATGGCTGCAGGGAAATTCCAGGGCGTGATCGCCGCACAGACGCCCACGGGCTCCTTGGTGACCAAGATCTTGCGGTCGGCCCAGGGAGCGGGCACGATGGAACCATAGATGCGGCGTGCCTCCTCGGCAAACCATTGCACATAGGAGGCCGCATAGGCAATTTCGCCACGCGACTCGGCCAGCGGCTTGCCCTGCTCGGCGGTCATGATCTGCGCCAGGTCATCCTGGTGCTGCATCAGCAGCTCGAACCATTTGTGCAGGATGGCGGCGCGCTGCTCGGCGGTGCGCGCCTTCCAGTCGACAAAGGCGCGGCTGGCCGCGTCGATCGCGGTCTGGGTTTCGGCCTCGCCCAGCAGCGGGACATTGGCGACCAGCTCGCCTGTGGCCGGGTTGTTCACGGCAATGTGGGCGCCCCCTGCGGCTGCCTGCCAGCGGCCATCGATCAGGCATTGCGTCTTCAGCAGGCTGGGATCACGTAGTTGCAAAGGCATGGGAATATTCCGCAAATCAGACAAAACGAAAGCGCAGCACGCCCAGGGCGCCGTAGTCGGCCTCGAAGCTGTCACCGACCTTGGCCGCCACGGGGCGGGTGAACGAGCCCGCGAGCACGATCTGCCCGGGCTGCAGCGACTCGCCCCAGGGCGCGAGCTTGTTGGCCAGCCAGGCCACGCCGATCGCCGGATGGCCCTGCACGCCCGCGGCCAGGCCGGTTTCCTCGACCACGCCGTTCTGGCGCAGCACGGCCCCGCACCAGGGCAGATCGACGGCCTTTGGATCAACGCGTTCTGCGCCAACCACGATGCCGGCATTGGCCGCGTTGTCGCTGATGGTGTCGAACACCTTGCGCATCGCCTTGGTGTGGCGATCGAACTGCTCGATGCGCGAATCGATGATCTCGATGGCCGGAGTCACGTATTCGGTCGCGGCCAGCACGTCCTCGAGCGTCAGTTCCTTGCCGCCTGGCAGTCCCGGGCCGACCAGCGGTGCCTTGAGGATGAATGCCAACTCCACCTCGACGCGCGGGGCAATGAAGTTCGTGACCGGGATGTCGAGCACCTCGCCCGCGCGGCAGGTGTAGAGCATGGAGTCCAGCAGCGTGCCGTAGTCCGGCTCATCGATCTGGCTGGCCATCTGCATGGCGCGCGAGGTCAGCCCGATCTTGTGGCCAATGACCTTGCGGCCAGCCGCGATCTGCATGCGCACCCAGGCGCGCGAGACGCGGTAACCGTCGGCTACCGTCATGTCGGGAAAGCGCTTGGAGAAATGCTCGATTTGCTGGCGCGATTTCTCGCTCTGGTCGAGCTCATGGGCCAGCTGGGTCAGAAGTGCGTCGGAAAACATGATTTATCTTTTGGCGAACAGGGAATGCAAAGTGCTGTGCTTGGCGTCGTAGACCTGGCCAGGCGCCTCATCGACCTGGACCGTGAGGCCCAGGTGCTTTTGCGTGTGGGCAAACAGCGGCGCGAGATGCGCCTTGGCGCTGGCCGTGATGGCGTCGCCCGCGGCCTTCTTGACGGCTTCAGAGCGGCCGGCGCCCATGCGCAGGTTGACGTAGATGAAACCGTAATCACCATCGCCGCCGGCCGCGCGGCCAGCCGCTCCGCCATCGGAGACCGCGTAGTGCGGCGCCGGATAGGCATAGACGCGCGTGCCGCCGGTGGGAAAGACCTGGCTGCCATCCTCGGTGCGGACGGTAAGCATGGTGTCGGCAATGCTCCGGCACAGGCCGCCGATGTCGGTCTGCGCTTCGAGATTGCCGGTGTAGAAAATGACAACATGTGGCACAGTGGCTCCTTCGCTGTCAGAGCCTGCCGGCCGGGGCCGCACCAGTGGAAGCTTGAGCACCCGGAATGGCGTGGCCGTCTTGGGGCGTTACGGGAAACACGGCATTGATCTGTCCGGTGCCGGAAGCAGCAAAGTATGGCGTGAGCACCTCGGCATGCCCGTCATAGGCGGACCAGCCCAGCGCACCCAGCAGCATGGCCGTATCGTGCATGAAGCCTTCGCCATGGCCCTTGGCCGCGTACTCGGGCAGCATCCCGCAGAAGGTCTCCCATTCACCGGCCTGCCACAGGCGGATCACCTCGTGGTCCAGCTGCTCGAGAAACGGACTCCAGACCTTGAAGGCGAAATCGGGCGCCTGGCCGTTCTGGGCAAAGCGGTGCGACAGCGAGCCGCTGGCGAGGATGGCCACGGTGCCTTCGTACTCGTCCTCGATCGCGCGGCGAATGGCCCAGCCCAGGCGCGCACTGTCGTTGAGGTAATGCGCCATGCACAGCGCCGAGACCGAGACCACCTTGAAATGCTTGTCGGCATTCAGGTAGCGCATGGGCACCAGCGTGCCGTATTCGGGACCCAGCGTGGTGGCATCGTGGGCCAGCGTTTCCACGCCCATGGCATTTGCCGATTTGGCCAGCAGCTTGCCCAACTGTGGGTTGCCGGGCAATTCATAGGCCATGTTGCTGATGAAATGCGGCAGTTCGTTGCTGGTGTAGGAGCCCTCGAAATGCGCAGCGCAGTTGATGTGGTAGCCGGCGTTGACCAGCCAGTGGGTGTCGAAGACCACAATGGTGTCGACGCCCAGCTCCCGGCAGCG
>JAMNYN010000166.1 GCA_023622805.1 Pseudomonadota bacterium
AGTTGGTGCGGATGACGATCTTGAGCTGGCTCAGCACGCGCTTGGCTTCATCGGCACTCGCGGCCACCACCGACAGGGCGCCCACGCGCTCGCCGTAGAGGCTGAAGCTCTTGGAGAACGAAGTCGAGACCAGGATGTCCAGGCCGGCGGCGACAAACTTGGCGATCACGGCGCCGTCTTCGGCAATGCCTTGGCCGAAGCCCTGGTAGGCCATGTCGAGGAAGGCCGTCAGGTTCTTGGTCTTGACGGCGGCAATCACCTGGTCCCATTGGGCGGCCGTGATGTCGTAACCCGTGGGGTTGTGGCAGCAGGCGTGCAGCACGACGATGGTGCCGGGCGCTGCGGCGTTGAGGCTGGCCAGCATGCCTTCGAAGTTGATCGCGCGCTTGGCGGCGTCGTAGTAGGCGTAGGTGCCGACCTTGAAGCCCGCGTTCTCGAAGATGGCGCGGTGGTTTTCCCAGCTAGGGTCGGAAATCAGCACCTGGGCGCCGGGGCTGACCTTCTTGAGGAAGTCAGCGCCGATCTTCAGGCCGCCGGTGCCGCCGATGGCTTGCACCGTGGACACGCGGCCCGACGTCACGACATCGCTGTCGGCGCCGAAAACCAGGGCCTTGACGGCATTGTCGTAAGCGACGATGCCGTCAATGGGCAGGTAGCCACGTGCCGTGGGCTGGGCCATCATGGTTTTTTCGGCGGCTTGGACGCATTGCAGCAAGGGCAGCTTGCCGTTGTCATCGAAGTACACGCCCACGCCCAGGTTGACCTTGTTGGGGTTGGAGTCAGAGACGAATTGCTCGTTCAGACCCAGGATAGGGTCGCGGGGGGCCATTTCGACGGCGGTAAACAAAGACATGAAAAAAATCCTCGGAGGATGAAAATATGGCTGCCAGCCCCAAGCTGCATCAATCGATTGGGTTAGCCCTGGAATTTTAGCGGCCTGCGGGGCAGGCTAGTATCACCACGTTATGCACCAAGCTACTGATCTGCCCTTGTCGGGCCAATTTGTCACGTTTGAAGGCTCGCCGTTCGAGCTCTTTCAGCCCTATCCGCCGGCCGGCGACCAGCCGCAGGCGATTGCGCAGCTGGTCGAGGGCATCAACGACGGCGAAGTGTTCCAGACGCTGCTGGGCGTCACGGGCTCGGGCAAGACCTTCACCATGGCCAATGTGATTGCCCAGATGGGGCGCACGGCCATCGTCTTCGCGCCCAACAAGACCCTGGCGGCCCAGCTCTACAGCGAATTCCGGGAGTTCTTCCCCAAGAACGCCGTCGAATATTTCGTCAGCTATTACGATTATTACCAGCCTGAAGCCTATGTGCCGCAGCGCGACCTGTTCATCGAGAAGGACAGCGCGATCAACGAGCACATCGAGCAGATGCGCCTGTCCTGCACCAAAAGCCTGATGGAGCGGCGCGACGTGGTCATCGTGGCCACGGTGTCGGCCATCTACGGCATTGGCGAGCCGGAAAGCTACCACCGCATGGTGATGACGCTGCGCTCGGGCGATCGCATCGGTCAGCGCGACGTGATTGCCCAACTGATACGCATGCAGTACCAGCGCAACGACCAGGACTTCAGCCGCGGCAAGTTCCGCGTGCGCGGCGACACCATCGACGTGTTTCCGGCCGAGCACTCGGAGCTGGCCATACGCATCGAGCTGTTCGATGACGAAATCGAAAGCCTGCAGCTGTTCGACCCGCTCACGGGCCGCGTCAAGCAGAAGATCCCGCGTTTCACGGTCTATCCCAGCAGCCATTACGTCACGCCACGCGACAAGGTGCTGGCAGCCGTGGAGACCATCAAGCTGGAGCTGTCTGAACGCCTCAAGGAGCTGGTGTCCCAGGGCAAGCTGGTGGAAGCGCAGCGGCTGGAGCAGCGCACGCGCTTTGACCTGGAAATGCTGGCCGAAGTAGGGCACTGCAAGGGCATCGAGAACTACACGCGCCACCTTTCGGGCGCGGCGCCGGGCGATCCGCCGAGCACGCTCACCGACTACCTGCCGGCAGATGCGCTGATGTTCCTGGACGAGAGCCACCAGATGATCGGCCAGCTCAACGCCATGTACAACGGCGACCGGGCGCGCAAGACCACGCTGGTCGAATATGGCTTTCGCCTGCCGTCGGCGCTGGACAACCGGCCGCTCAAATTTGCCGAGTTCGAGCAGCGCATGCGCCAGACGGTGTTTGTCTCGGCCACGCCGGCCGATTACGAAAAGACCCATTCCGGCAAGGTCGTCGAGCAGGTCGTGCGGCCTACCGGCCTGATCGACCCGGAAATCGAAGTGCGGCCCGCCACCCACCAGGTGGACGATGTGCTGCAGGAAATCCGGCTGCGCTCCGAGTTGGGCGAGCGGGTGCTGATCACCACGCTGACCAAGCGCATGGCCGAGCAGCTGACCGACTATTTGACGGACAATGGCGTCAAGGTGCGCTATCTGCACTCCGACGTCGACACCGTCGAGCGCGTGGAAATCATCCGCGACCTGCGGCTGGGCCTGTTCGACGTGCTGGTCGGCATCAACTTGCTGCGCGAAGGCCTGGACATCCCCGAAGTCTCGCTGGTGGCGATTCTGGATGCGGACAAGGAAGGCTTTTTGCGCGCCGAGCGCAGCCTGATCCAGACCATTGGCCGGGCCGCGCGCAACCTCAACGGCAAGGCCATTCTGTATGGTGACCGGGTGACGGAGTCGATGCGCAAGGCCATCAGCGAAACCGAGAGGCGCCGGGCCAAACAGACTCAGTTCAACGAGGAAAACGGGATCACGCCAACCGCCATTGTCAAGCGGGTGAAAGACCTGATTGACGGTGTTTACAGCGAAAAAAGCGGAAAAGAAGCCGAGCGACTGGAGCAGGCCGACGCCCAGCGCCTGCGCGTGG
>JAMNYN010000420.1 GCA_023622805.1 Pseudomonadota bacterium
ACCATGGCACTTATTACCTTAATCAACGCGCAACTGGCCTTCGGCCATGTGGCCCTGCTGGACCACGCCCAGCTTTCACTAGAGACCGGGGAGCGCATTGGTCTGATCGGCCGCAATGGCGCCGGCAAATCTTCCCTGCTGAAAATCATCGGCGGCCTGGCCAAGCCCGATGACGGCCTGATCCAGGTCCAGTCCGGCGTGCGCATCTCTTATGTAGCGCAGGAACCCCAGCTGTCGCCCGAGCACACGGTGTTTGAATCCGCTTCGGCCGGCATTGCGCATGTGATTACGCTGCGCGACCGCTACCTGGCGGGCGGCGAAGGTGAAGACCTCGACGTGCTGCAATCGGAAATCGAAGCCTACGACGCCTGGAACTGGGAGCAGCGCGTAGAAGAAACGCTGCAGCGCCTGCACCTGGACCCGAACGCTCTGGTCGGCACGCTGTCTGGCGGTACCAAGAAGCGTGTGGCCCTGGCCCAGGCCCTGGTCACCCGCCCGGATGTGCTGCTGCTCGACGAGCCCACCAACCATCTGGATCTGGACTCCATCGAATGGCTGGAAGGCCTGCTGGTCGATTTCAAGGGCAGCGTCATCGCCATTACCCACGATCGCAGCTTTCTGGACAGCATTGCCACACGCATCGTCGAGCTGGACCGCGGCGTGCTGCGCTCCTACCCCGGCAATTTTGCGCAGTATGTAATTCAAAAAGATGAGCAGATGGCGCAGGAAGCGGTCATCAACGCCAAGGCGGACAAGCTGCTGGCCCAGGAAGAGGTCTGGATCCGCAAGGGCGTGGAAGCCCGTCGCACCCGCAGCCAAAGCCGTATCGGCAGGCTCGAGGCGCTGCGCGACAACCGCAACAGCCGCCGTGAAAAGCTGGGCAGCGTGAATATGGACATTGCCTCGGGCCGGGGCGACGGCTACCAGGGCAAGATCGTGGCCGAACTGCACGACGTGAACAAGTCCTTTGGCGACAAGCTGATCGTCAAGGATTTCACCGCGACCATCCTGCGCGGCGACAAGGTCGGCCTGATCGGCCCCAACGGTGCCGGCAAGACCACGCTGCTGCGCATGATTCTGGGCAGCCTGGCGGCAGACAGCGGCAACATCCGCCAAGGCGGCAATCTGCAGATCGCCTACTTCGACCAGATGCGCCATGCGGTGGACCTGGACGCCACGCTCGAGGACTTCATCAGCCCCGGCAGCGAATGGATCGAAATCGGCAACCAACGCAAGCACGTCAAGAGCTATCTGAGCGACTTCCTGTTCTCGCCAGCCCGCGCCCACTCCCCTGTGCGCTCACTGTCAGGTGGCGAGCGCAACCGCTTGCTGCTGGCCCGCCTGTTTGCCCGCCCCGCGAACGTGCTGGTGCTCGATGAGCCCACCAACGATCTGGACATCGACACGCTGGATCTGCTGGAAGACCTGCTGGCCAATTACGACGGCACGGTGTTCCTGGTCAGCCATGACCGGACTTTCCTGGACAACGTGGTCACCAGCACCATTGCCTACGAAGGCGACGGCCTGTGGCGCGAGTACGAAGGTGGCGTGCAGGATTGGCTGGAGCAGTCGCGCCGCAGCAAGGCCCTGGCCGCATCCCAGGCCAAGCAGGCGGCCAAGCAACCTGTGGCGGCTCCCGCTGTGGTTGCGGCCCCTGCGGCGGCACCCGCCAAGCGCAAGCTCAGCTACAAGGAGCAACGCGAACTGGAGCAATTGCCCGAACAGATTGCCGCGCTGGAAGCCGAGCAGAAGTCGATTCAGGCCGAACTGGCCGATGGCAGCATCTACGCCAAGGACGCAGCGCGTGCCGCAACGCTCGCCGCCCGCGATGCCGAGATCGATGAACTGCTGATGGACGCGCTCGATCGCTGGTCGAAGCTGTCCGCCTGAGCGCACGCAGACCTGAAAAAAGGAGCCTAGGCTCCTTTTTTCATGCCTGGCGTACGCCGCCGTCAGATACGGTGGTGGGCGTTGCCGGTGCGCAGGCGCGTGAGCAGGGCCGGGGCAATCTGCGTCAGCGGCAGCACTTCGTCGGCCGCGCCATGGGCGATGGCTTCGCGCGGCATCCCGAAGACGATGCAGCTGGCTTCGTCCTGCACGTAGTTGTAGCTGCCGGCCAGCTTCATCTCGCGCATCGCCACCGCGCCATCGGCGCCCATGCCGGTCAGCATGACGCCCACCGCATTGCGCCCAGCGCAGGCGGCCACCGAGCGGAACAGCACTTCGACCGAAGGCTTGTGGCGGTTGACGGGAGCGGCATCGTCGATCACGGCCACATAGTTGGCACCGCTGCGGTTGATGGAGAAGTGCTTGCCGCCCGGCGCGATATAGGCGTGGCCCGGCAGGATGCGCTCGCCGTCCGCGGCTTCCTTGACCTTGATCTGGCACAGGCTGTTTAGCCGCGCCGCAAAGCTGGTGGTGAAGCCCGGCGGCATGTGCTGGGTGATGACGATCGCCGGGCAGTCGGCCGGCAGATGGGTCAGTACTTCGCGAATGGCTTCGGTGCCGCCCGTGGACGCGCCGATGGCAATGATTTTCTCGGTCGACAAGCGCCCCAGCAGCGGGGCCTGCGACGCCGGGGGCGTCTGGCTGGGCCTGGCGGCCTGGCCTGCGGTCGGTGCCGCAGCCGCGGCCAGGGTGCGGTGCACCCGGGCGACAGCCGCCACGCGGATCTTGTCCACGATTTCGCTGGCCAGGTCGCTCAGGCCGTTGGCCACGCCTACGCGCGGCTTGGCGACAAAGTCGACCGCGCCCAGCTCGAGCGCCTTCATGGTCACTTCGGCGCCGCGCTCGGTCAGCGTGGAGATCATCAGCACCGGCATGGGGCGCAGGCGCATCAGGCGCCCGAGAAAATCGATGCCATCCATGCGCGGCATT
>JAMNYN010000510.1 GCA_023622805.1 Pseudomonadota bacterium
TCTTCCGATCTGGCGCCGTGGACTTGGACCGTCTCCATCTGGAGGCGCTGTCGGACCCGGCCGTGCTGGCCGTCGCCGACCGCATTGACATCATCGAGAACCTGCCCGACCGACCGGGCCACCCGCCGGCGGAAATCCACGCCATGACCACCGATGGGCGGGCGCTCCACGTGCGGGCCGGGAATTTCGATCTCTGCGACGACGCTGCGCGCGCCAAGTTCGATGCCTGCCTGGCTTATGCCGGGCGCGCCGCGCAGGCCGATGGCCTGTGGCAGCGCCTGATCCACCTGGACGCACAGCCCGGCCTGGATTTCCTGTTCGATGGCGTGGGCGCACGCAGCAGGCCCTGACGCCCCTTGCTTCATTCCACCACCAGAGAGACATGCCATGAAAATTCGAAAAAATGGACTCCAGACCGCCGCCGCCATGGTGGCCGCGCTATGGAGCGGGCTGACCATGGCGCAAGCCGGCTACCCCAGCAAGCCCATCAAAATCATCGTGCCCTTTGCCGCCGCGGGCAGCACGGACATCCTGGCGCGTACCTTGGCGGTTGCGCTGTCGCGCGAGCTGGGGCAGTCGGTGGTGGTGGATAACCGCCCAGGCGCCAGCGGCAACATCGGCGCCGAGGCGGTGGCCAAAGCCGCTCCAGACGGCTACACCTTGCTGTACACCTCGTCGAACCTCACGGCCAACCCGGCGCAGATGAACGTTCCCTATGACGTGGCACGGGACTTCGCACCGATCTCGCGCATTGCGTTCATGCCCCTGGTGCTGATCAAGTCCTCGCAGGTGCCCACGCACTCGGTGCCGGAGCTGGTGAATCTGGTCCGTTCGGCCCCGGGAAAATACAATTTCTCTTCCAGCGGCACGGGCGGCGCACCGCACATGGCCGGAGAAATCTTCAAATCCGCCGCCGGCCTGGAAATGACCCATGTGCCCTACAACGGCGCCGGCCCCGCACTCAACGACGTGGCGGCAGGGCTGGTGCAGCTCACCTTCACCACCTATGCCTCGGCACAGGCCCTGCTCAGGACCGACAAGGTGTCCGCCGTGGCGGTGGCCGGCAAACGCCGCCTGGCATCGCTGCCGCAGGTCCCGACTTTCGAGGAAAGCGGCGTGCACGGCCTGGAGATGGGCACCATGAATGGCTTGCTGGCACCGGCCAGGACGCCCCAGGCGGTGATCGACAGAATCTACGCGGCCGTACTGCGCAGCGCCGAACGCAAGGACTTCAGGACACAGTTTCTCGACCAGGGTGCCGACCTGGTCATGGAAGACCCCGCCCAATTTGGCGCCTACATCCGCGCCGACGTGCAGCGCTGGAAGGAGTTGAGCGCGCGCACCGGCACCGCCAAGGTGCAGTAACGGCGCCGCACCGTCGCCCATGCCGGGCGGCGGTGCGCGGATCAGCCGATCGCGGCGTCCAGCTCCTGGATCAGCAAAGGCAGCAATTCCTGCCACTCGGCCACCACGCCCACCTCGGCCTGCGCAAAAATCGCCGCCCCAGGGTCTTTGTTGACGGCGATGATGCGACTGTCGACGGACACGCCCGCCAGGTGCTGCGGCGTGCCCGAAACGCCCACCGTGAAGTAAATGCGCGGGCTGACGAACTTGCCCGATTGGCCTATCTGCCGCGCGACCGGCACCCAGCCCGCATCCACCGTCGGCAGACTGCCGCCGAGTGCCGCACCCAACTGAGCCGCAATGCGGGCCAGCTGAGCAAACCCCGCTTCGCCCTGCATGCCTCGGCCACCGCTGACCACCAGGCGCGCGCCTTCCAGCGCCGGCATCCTGTCGGCCGCTTCGACCAGCGTCGTTTCCCGCGCCGCAGGCAAAGCCACGGACAGCGTGGCCTGCCGTAGTTCAGGTGCTGCCAGCGGGCCCGCAGCGGCAACGGACGTGCCAGGCCGCCAGGTGGCGAGGCAACAAGCCGCCGTACTGGCCAGTTGCATGGCCACGCGCGCGCCGTACGCCGGGCGCGTGCCGCAGACTTCATCGCCGTGCAATGCCAGCGCGGAGCAACGCCCCAGCGAGACGCCCTGCAGCAGCGGCGCCAGGCGGGCAGCGCACTCCTCGCCCAGCGGTCCCGGCGGCAGCAGCAGCAACGCGGGACTGGCGATGGCGGCGACTTCCAGTGCCTGCACAAACAGCGCAGCGAGCTGCTCCGCATCCACGCGCACCAGGCCCGGATGGCTCAAGTCCCACCAGCGGCAGGGAGCGGCCGGCGTAGCAGCGGCCGGCGTAGGAGCGACCGGCGTAGGTGCCGCCATTTCTTGCACGGGCAAGGCAGCAGCGTCGCTGCGGCGCAGCGCCAGCACATCGAAGCTGCGGCCTTGCGCCAACGCGGCGGCTGCGCTCAGGAGCTTGTCAAAGTTGTCGCCGGCCTCGGCCGGGGGCAGCAATACGGCAATGCGGCGGGCAGTCGTCATGCGGGTTCTCCAGAGTCCAGAAGCAAGGCGGCCAAAGCACGCGCCTGGGCAGGCGGGTCCCCGGCGAGCATGTGGCAGGCGGTGGTGCGAACCAAAGCCTCGGCCACGGTCGCGCTGGCCAGGCGCACGGCCGCCGCGGCGCCGGCGTCGGGCAAGGCCAGCAACTCGAAGCCCATCTTCCTGGCCACCATGACGTTCTTGAGCAGCGGGTGGCGCAGGCGATTGCGCGCGTGGTTGGTCACGGCCACCAGAACGGGCAGGTCCTGCCGCAGGCTTTCCTGCGCAGCGCCCTGCTGGCGCAGCAACTGCAGGCCGCCGCCCGCTGCAGCCTCCACGTCCAGCACCAGGGAAGAAAACGCCCAGGACAAGGCCCCGGCCAAGGTCGGGGGCAGGCTGCCATCGTCCAGATCGCCAAATTCGCGCCCCATCAGCACCAGTTCTGGCGCGG
>JAMNYN010000377.1 GCA_023622805.1 Pseudomonadota bacterium
CCACCAGGAAGCGCTGGACTACTTCCGCTCGAAGAAAGCCTTTGCCCAGTGGCACCCCGAAGTGCTGCAGGACTATGTGACGCAGGGCCTCAAGGACCAGGACGGCAAGCGCGTGCTGGCCTTCGAGCGCGAAATCGAGACCGCCATCTACAACACCTTGCCGCATAACCTCGACGCCATGCTGCGCCGCCACCCGCTGCGCTGCCCCGTGGCCTTCATCGGCGGACGCAGCTCGCAGGAAATGAAACAGGTCGGCATGGACATGACGCTGCGCGTCACGCGCGGGCGCACCATGATGCTCGACGGCAGCCACCTGTTCCCCATGGAGCGCCCGCACGCGACGGCCGCGACCATAGAGGCCGCGCTGCTGAACCTGGCATCACTGCCCGCGCCAGTTCACTCGGCATAAAAAAAAGAGCGCACAGCGCTCCAGTGATTCAATCATCCATTGCCCAGGGCCCAGGGCCCACGCAACTGGCGTGCCCCTGCAAGGGGACACCGAGCAAGCGCCGCCGCGCAGCGATGGTGTCGTCCCTGGCCGGGCGCCCCCTCCACCGAAGGATGAGAGGGGGAAGCGGGGGCGGCCCATGCCGCGGAAGCGGCTCAGGGGGTGCGTCAAGCCCCATGCCAAGCGATCACCCCGCTCCAGGCCGTGATCAGCACCACGATGCCGAAGGCGATGCGGTACCAGGCAAACGGCACGAAGCTGTGGCTGGAGATATAGCGCAGCAGCCAGCGCACGCACAGCCAGGCGCTGATGAAGGAAAACACCAGGCCCACGACAAACAGCGGGATGTCCGCCATGCTCAGCAGGTGGCGTTCCTTGATGAGGCTGTAGACGCCCGCGCCGATCAGCGTGGGAATGGCCAGGAAGAAGGAGAAGTCCGTGGCGGCCTTGCGCGACAGGCCCAGCAGCATGCCGCCGATGATGGTCGCGCCGCTGCGGCTGGTGCCGGGCACCATGGCCAGGCACTGCGCCAGACCGACCTTGAGCGCGTCCATGGGCGTCATGTCATCCACGGACTGCACACGGATGGACGTCGCCGGGCGCCGCTCGGCCCAGAGAATCACGAAGCCGCCCAGAATGAACGTCGTGGCGACCACCATGGGGGTGAACAAATGCAGCTGGATCAGCTTGCCGAACGCCAGCGCCAGCACCACGGCCGGCAGGAAGCCGATGACGACATTGAGCACCAGGCGCCGGGCATTGGCGCTGGTGGGCAGCTCGACCATGGTGCTGCGGATCTTCTGCCAGTACACCAGGATCACCGCGAAAATCGCGCCGGTCTGGATGGCGATGTCGAACACCTTGGCTTTTTCGCCCTCGAAGCCAAGCAGCGCGCCCGCCAGAATCAGGTGTCCAGTGGAGGAAATGGGCAAAAACTCGGTCAGCCCTTCGACCACACCCATGATGGCGGCCTTGAGCAGCAATACGATATCCACGGAAATGTCCTGTTCGACGGTTGAAACCCCGCCATTATCAACGCCCAGGCCCCTCACCCTGGAGGCATCCAGGTAACCAAGGGCTACGGCCCGCGCCGGCGCGCCACAATGGCGGCTTTTCACCGGGGCCAGTCCCCACGACGAGACCGCCATGCAATTGGACTATCTGGATTTTGACTACAGCGAAGACGACGAAGGCACGGGCAGTTGGGACGCGCTGGCCAGCGTCACCAGCGAGCGCCTGCCGGCGCTGAGCGAAGAAGTGCAGCAACTGCTGCGCTGGGCCCATCGCTTCGCCGGCCGACGCGGACCGGTCGAAGACGGCGGCGACTGGGACTATGACCTGCAGGCCCAGCAGGACGACGGCCAGCCCCTGCCCGTCAGCTACGACCCTGCCGCGGGCCGCCTGCAACTCGCCGCCCAACCCGGCCAGCGCACCACGCTGAGCCTGACGCTCAGCGCCAGCGCCGCCTTCAGCCAGGCCCTGCGCGAGCGCTTCGAACTGGAATGAAGCGCGCGCGCAAATGCCGCGAAAAGCACCCCGCGCTGACAATTCCGCCACACAAAGGTAAACACCTATTGCTACTAAATAGATAGCAATGTATAGGCGTTAAATATAGTGCTATTCCTATAATCTCAGGTGAAAAATTCGCACAACTGCTCTTTAAAATCAGGGGTTGATAAAAATTCACCGGAGGTCGCTTACCCGCGCCCATCCGGTAAAAACGCACGGCCTTTTGATTGGAGACACCATGCAGGCTTTACTCAAGTTTTCGAGAGGGGTCGACTGGATTAACACCCAGGTCGGCAAGTACGTCATCTGGCTCATTCTGGGCTCCACCGTCATCAGCGCCGTGAACGCAGTGGTGCGCAAGGTGTTCAACACCAGCTCCAACGCGTTCCTGGAAGTGCAGTGGTATTTGTTCGCTGCCTCCTTTTTGCTGGCCGCGGGCTATACGCTGCTGCAGGGCGAGCATGTGAAAGTCGACGTGCTCTCCAGCCGTCTGTCCAAGCGCAAGCAGATCTGGATCGACATCTTCGGCTTTGCCTGCTTTCTCACCCCCATGAGCCTGGCCGTTCTCTGGCTGGGCGTGCCCTTCTTCTGGCAGGCTTTCCAGACCGGTGAAATGTCCAGCAATGCCGGCGGCCTGATCCGCTGGCCGGTGTATCTGATGATGCCGCTGGGCTTCGGACTGCTGCTGCTGCAAGGCTGGTCCGAACTGATCAAGCGCATTGCCTTCCTGCAAGGCCTGATCGAGGACCCGACCGCCAAGAAATCGGAAAAGACAGCCGAGGAAGACCTCGCTGAAGCCATCCGCAACCTGGCCGAAGCTTCCAAGAGCGGCGGCAAGAAAAACACCACGGACGCTTGAGCGCAGGAGACACACTCAATGGAATTCCTGACCCATAACCTCGC
>JAMNYN010000323.1 GCA_023622805.1 Pseudomonadota bacterium
CATGCACGGCATCCAGACCAGCGGTAACTGCATCCGCAACACCACCACCGACGCGCTGGCCGGCGTGGCCATCGATGAAATCATCGATCCCCGCCCCTACGCCGAAATCCTGCGCCAGTGGACCACGCTGCACCCCGAGTTCGCTTTCCTGCCGCGCAAGTTCAAGATCGCCATCAGCGGCGCCGAGGAAGACCGCGCCGCCACGGGCTGGCACGACGTGGGCCTGCACCTGGTGAAGAACGAGGCCGGCGAGATCGGCTTCAAGGTCTTCGTCGGCGGCGGCATGGGCCGCACGCCGGTCATCGCCACCCAGATCCGCGCGTTCCTGCCCTGGAACCAGATCATGAATTACATCGAGGCCATCGTGCGCGTGTACAACGAGCACGGCCGCCGCGACAACAAGTACAAGGCCCGGATCAAGATCCTGGTCAAGTCCGAAGGCCAGCAGTACATCGACGATGTGGAAGAGGAATACCGCCAGATCGTGGAGATCGACGGCGGCCCGCACACCATTCCCCAGGCCGAGCTTGACCGTGTCAAGGCCTGCTTTGCCGACCCGCAGCTGCCCGACCTGCCCCAGCTCACGCCGGCCCAGATCGAACAGACCCTGCTGAGGCATGCCGCCGCCCACCCCGCGTTCTCGCGCTGGCTGTCGCGCAACGTCCATGCCCACCGCAACCCCCAGCTGCGCGCCGTGACGCTGTCGTTCAAGCGCCTGGGCCAGGCCCCGGGCGATGCCACGGCCGACCAGCTCGACGCGCTGGCCGAACTGGTCGACCGCTTCTCCTCGGGCGAAGCCCGCGTGACCCATGAGCAGAACGTGCTGCTGCCCTGGGTGCCGGTGAGCCAACTGTTCGCCCTGTGGGAACAAGCCAAGGCCCTGGGCCTGACCAGCGCCAACGTGCAACTGCTGACCGACATGATTGCCTGCCCCGGCGGCGACTTCTGCGCGCTGGCCAATGCACGCTCGCTGCCTATCGCCGAAGCCATCACCCAGCGCTACCAGGATCTGGACGAGCTCGACGACATCGGCCCCATCGACCTGCACATCAGCGGCTGCATCAACAGCTGCGGCCACCACCACAGCGGCCACATCGGCATCCTGGGCGTCGACAAGGACGGCAAGGAGTGGTACCAGGTCACGCTGGGCGGCTCCGACGGCGCCCACCTGTCGGGCGCCCCCGTCGCCGGCAAGGCCATCGGCCCCTCGTTCTCGGCGGCCGAAGTGCCCGACGTGATCGAGGCCGTGCTGGCCACCTACCGCGACCAGCGCACGCCCGGCGAGCGCTTTCAGGACACCGTGCGCCGCCTGGGCCTGGACCTGTTCAAGGAAGCCGGCAAGGCCGCGCGCCACCCCGCGCCCATCGAAGTCGAAGCCGAAGCCACGGCCTGAGCCCCGCCACCTTATCCGCTTGAGACCATGAAAATCCTAGCCTCCCACGAACACCTCGCCCCGTCCGAGGGCGATGCCAGCCAGGTGGCGCTGGCCAACGATGGCGATGCCATGGCGCTGCCGCTTGAGGGCGTGACGCGCATCGACCTGCACTTTCCCCAGTTCACCGATGGCCGCGCTTTCAGCCAGGCCTATCTGCTGCGCCGCCGGCGCGGCTTCACCGGCGAGCTGCGCGCCACGGGCGATGTCCTGATCGACCAGCTGGTGCTGATGCAGCGCACCGGCTTCAGCGCCGCCGTGCTGCGCGCCGATGTCGATGCTTCGGCCGCCCAGCGCCAGTTCGAGCGCTTTGCGCGCTACTACCAGGGCGATGCGGTGCAGACCGCGCCCATTTTTGCCACGCAGGAGGCGTGATGACCAGCGCCACCAGCTCCCTGCTGCCTGCCGCGGGCCCCGCCCACGGCCGCCAGGCCGTCAGCCTGAATGCGCGGGCCAGCAGCGACTTTGCCGCGAAACAGGCGCACAGCGAGCGCCTGCTGCTCCAGGCCGCGGCCCATGCGGGCGCCGTGACCCAGGCGTCCAGCATGGGCGCCGAAGATGTAGTCATCACCCATTTGATCAACGCCCTGGCGCTGGACATTCCGGTGTTCGTGCTCGAAACCGGCGCACTGCACACCGAGACCCTGGCCTTGCTGGAACGCACCGAAGCCTCTTCGCGTGCGCCCGTGCAGGTCTATCGTCCGCAGCGCGAGCAGGTGATCCAGTTCGTGCGCCGCGCGGGCCAGGACGCGATGTACCGCAGCCTGGCGCTGCGCAAGGAATGCTGCGCCATCCGCAAGATGGAGCCGCTGGCACGGGCCCTGGCCGGCAAGAGCGGCTGGATCACCGGCCTGCGCCGCGAGCAGTCCAACGCCCGCGCCGACGTGCCGGCCATCGACACCAGCGAAGTCGCCAGCAAGGGGCTGACCAAGTTCAATCCCCTGGCCGACTGGACCTGGGGCGATGTCTGGCACTACATTGCCAGTAACGACGTGGACTACAACCCCTTGCATGACCAGTTCTACCCCTCGGTGGGCTGTGCGCCCTGCACCCGTGCCATCAGCCTGGGCGAAGACTTTCGCGCCGGCCGCTGGTGGTGGGAAGACGAGACGGCCAAGGAATGCGGCCTGCACGTCAAAGCCGCCTGAACTCCGCATCCGCCCCAAGACATAGCCCCAAGGTTTTGCATGAACGCCCGTACCGAACCCCATGTGCTGAGCCAGCTCAGCAACCACCATCTGGATGCGCTGGAAGAAGAAACCATCTTCATCCTGCGCGAAGTGGCCGCCACTTTCGAGCGCCCGACCCTGCTGTTTTCCGGCGGCAAGGATTCGCTGGTGATGCTGCGCTGCGCCGAAAAGGCCTTCGGCGCGGGCCGCCTGCCCTTTCCGCTGCTGATGATCGAC
>JAMNYN010000752.1 GCA_023622805.1 Pseudomonadota bacterium
AGCGCGAGGGCTTGCTGGACCAGTTCCTGGGCCTGCGGCCAGTGGCCGTGGCCGGAAGCCGGGTTCACGTGGCCTATGGGGCCGAGCTCGACCAGCTGGCTGCCCCAGTCGCCGGCGAAAGAACGCGTGCGCTCGAGTCGGGCCAATGGGTCGTTGCTGCTGGCCGCGACGATGCTGGGGAAGGGCAGGGGCGCGCGGGGCACGGGCAGCCAGCCGTGGCTGTCCAGCACGTCCACGGTTGGGTAGCCCGTGGGCATGGGCGTTTCCAGATCGGCCGGGGCGACCAGCAAGGCCGCCTGGATGGCGCGCGGCGTGCCGCGGGCCGCTGAACGTGCGGCCCAGTGGGCCACCATCATGCAGCCGGCGCTGTGCGCGACGATGACCACCGGGCCCTGGATGCCGGCCAGGGCGTGATCGATGGCAACCAGGCGCGCGGCGCAACTGAGCTTGTCCTGCTCCAGCGGCGGAACAATGCAGGCCTGGGGCAGCTCGGCGGCGAGCAGGGTCTGCCAGTGGTTTTCGACGTGGTCGCGCAGGCCGGGAATGATGAGGAAAGTGGGCGTCATGGATAGCTTGCGGAGTTTCAGAAAGTGGCGTCGCCGATGATGGCCGTGCGTTCCATCTTGCGGTGGCAAGGCGGGTAGTCCATGACGGCGTAATGCTGGGTGGAGCGGTTGTCCCAGAAGGCAATGCTGTTGGGCTGCCAACGGAACCGCACCTGATATTCGGGAATCATGGCCTGGCTGGTCAGGTAATTGAGCAACTGGGAGGCGCCGGGCGACTTGTCCAGACCGAAACGCACGTTGGCAGGCGTGTTGTAGTTGGTAAAGTGCGTGGTGAAGCTGGCGTTGACGAACAGGATCTTCTCGCCGGTCTCGGGGTGGATGCGCACCACGGGGTGCTCGGCATCGGGGTACTGGGCCTTGAGCGCCAGGCGTTTCTCTATGGGCATGGCGGCGCCGAAGCTGGCTTCTATGCTGTGGCGCGCGCGCAAGGGGGCGATCTTGGCCTTGATGTCCTCGGGCAGCTGCGCGTAGGCCTCGACCATGTTGACCCACATGGTGTCGCCGCCCACGGGCGGGCATTCCACGCAGCGCAGCACGCAGCCCATGGGAGGCTCGTCGCGCCAGGTGGCGTCGGTATGCCAGGAGTTTTCGTTGCGGTCCTGCGGGCTGTCCGGCGTCTTGTAGATCTGCACCAGGCCGCGGTGGTCGGGATGGCTGCCGACCACGGGGTGGTCTTCCAGTTCGCCAAAGCGGCGGGCGAAGGCCACATGCTCGGCGCGCGTGATGTCCTGGTCGCGAAAGAAGATCACACGGTGCTTGAGCAGCAGGGCACGGATTTCGGCCAGCAAGCCATCGTCCTGGGCGGCAGCTCCAAGGTCGACATTGCTCAGCTCGGCGCCAATCTTGCAAGTCAGCGGATTGACCTGTATGGATCGCGTCAACGAGGTCGCACGAACCACGGCCGGAGCGGCTTGAAGAGCAGTCATGATCATGTCTCCCATGTAGAATGGATTAATGACTTTAGTGTGTAAATCTTTCGCGCTTTTCGCTTGTCATTACATGACTGAAGTTTGGCATTTCATGCCAAATAATTGATCCCGATGACGTCTCTTGTTCGTGCTGCCTGCCTTACCAATTTCGGCGAAGTGGCCAAGGCTTCGGGCTTGAATCCCGCGCGCATGCTGCTGGATGCGGATTTGAGTCCCAGCGTGCTCGATGAGCCGGACTTGATGATTCCCGTGGAGCGTGTCGGCCGCCTGCTGCAGACCGCGGCCACGGTGTCGGGCAACGAAAGTTTTGGTCTGTGCATGGCGCGCTCGCGCCTGCTGTCCAATCTGGGGGCCGTGGGCTTGCTGATGCGCGACCAGCAAAGCCTGCGCGATTCGCTGGCGCTGCTGGTGCGCTACCAGGCTTTTCTGAATGGCGCGCTCACGCTGCTGGTCGAAGAGGGTGAGAACACGGTGGTCATCCGCGAGCTGTTGATGGCCGGCAGCACGCACCAGCCCACGCGCCAGCGCGTGGAGTTGGCGCTGGGCGTGATGGTGCGCCTGATTCGCCAGCTGATAGGCCGCGACTGGCAGCCCAGGCGCGTGTGCTTCGAGCATTCGGCGCCGCGCGACCTGAGCATGCACACCCAGATGTTCGGCCGCCATGTGGAGTTCAATCACGAATTCAACTGCATTGTCTGCAGCAAAAGCGATCTCGATACCCGCAACGAGTTTGCCGATCCGGCCATGATTCGCTATGCCCAGCAGCTGCTCGATGCGCTGGTCAAACCCAGCGACGAAACCATGCTGGACGAAGTGCGCCGCACGATTTTCCTGCTACTGCCCAGCGGGCGCTGCAGCATCGAAAAAGTCAGCGAGCATCTGGGCGTGGTGCCGCGCACGATTCAGCGGCGCCTGACGGAGCAAGGCCAGAGTTTTTCCGCGCTGATGAACGATATCCGCAAGGAGCTGGCGGCGCGCTATGTCTTTGAAGGCAGCCGCTCGCTGACCGACGTGGCGGAGTTGCTGGGTTTCACGGCGCCCAGCAGTTTCTCGCGCTGGTACCAGATGCAGTTTGGCTGCAGTGCCAAGGAAAGCCGGGCCAAGGCCATTGCCGCCCAGCGCGGGGCCGCTTCCTAGCGCGGCCCGCGCTCGGGATTCACGCCGTCTTCAGCGTCGCCCAATGCTGGGCCGGGCGCACGACATGGAAGATTTCCAGGGGGGCAGAGCGTCCGCGCACCTGCACCTGCTGGGCCTTGCCCAGACTGCCCTGGACCTGCGCCAGACGGGCCACATCCGCCGACAGCACCAGCCTGGCCTGGGCGACTTTGGAGTACTCCTGC
>JAMNYN010000534.1 GCA_023622805.1 Pseudomonadota bacterium
CATAGGTCTTGGCCGCGCCAAAGCCCATGTCGCCCGTGCACAGGCTCATCACGCGGTAAGGCAGGCCCAGCTTTTGCAGCACGGCTTCGGCATGGCCGGTCATTTCTTCCAGCGCTGCGTAGCTCTTTTCCGGGTGCACGATCTGCACCATCTCGACCTTGTCGAACTGGTGCTGGCGGATCATGCCGCGGGTGTCGCGGCCGTAGCTGCCGGCTTCGGAACGAAAGCAGGGGCTGTGGGCCGTGAGCTTGATCGGCAGGTCGGCTTCGGCCACGACCTGGTCGCGCACGAAGTTGGTCAACGGCACTTCGGCCGTGGGAATCAAGTACAGGGCCGAATGGTCGGGCGCGGGCTCGCCGTCCTGGCCGCCCTTCTTGGCGGCGAACAGATCGCCTTCGAACTTGGGCAGCTGGCCCGTGCCCTTGAGCGAGTCGGCGTTGACGGCGTAAGGCACGTAGCATTCGGTGTAGCCGTGCTCTTCGGTCTGCAGGTCAATCATGAACTGCGCCAGCGCGCGGTGCATGCGGGCGATCGGGCCCTTCATCACGGTGAAGCGCGAGCCCGAGAGCTTGACGCCCATGTCGAAGTCCAGGCCCAGCGGCGTGCCCACGTCGACATGGTCCTTGGCTTCGAAGCCCAGTTCCTTGGGTGTGCCCCAGCGGCGCACTTCCACGTTGCCCGACTCGTCGCTGCCCACGGGCACGCTTTCGTGCGGCAGATTGGGCACGGCCAGCAGCATGGTCTGCAGCTCGGACTGGATCTGCTCCAGGCGCGCTGCCGAAGTTTCGAACTCGGTCTTGATGGCCGCAACCTGGGCCTTGGCCGCTTCGGCCGCGTCTTTTTCGCCCTTGCCCATCAGCATGCCGATCTGCTTGGACAGCTGATTGCGCTGCGATTGCAGCTCCTCGGTGCGCGTTTGCAAGCCCTTGCGTTCGGACTCGAGGGACTGGAATACCTCCACGTTCAGGAAAGCCTGGGGCTTTTTACGGGTTTCCAGCCGCGCGATGGCGGTGTCGAGGTCTTTGCGAAGGAGGAGGATGTCTAGCATAGGGCGCAATTCTAGTAGCCTGCGGCCACAATGGCAGCCAGCAAGCCAGAGACTGATGCAGGGCAATGGCAAGATGGCTGCAGCGCCCACGAACTTTCCCGAGAGACCCATCCATGTTCTATGTCCTGGGCCCCGACGGCCCCATCTACCGCGGCGGCCCCGCCCCGCTGGGCCAGATCGCTCCCGTGCGCCGGGTGCAGCGCCCGCAGGCGCTGCGCACGCGCAGCGAAGATGCGCCCCCCCGGGCACCGGATGCTTCCGCCCTGCCCACAGCGCTGCCGCTGCCCACGCAGAACGCGCTCGACGCCTATGCCGCCACGGAAAAAGGCCCGGCCCTGGAACGTCAGCCGCTGGAATGGGTGCGCGATGTGATGACTACCGGAGCACTCACGGTGCCGGCCGAAATGCGCGTCAACGATGCCTGGCAGATCCTGGCCGAGCACCGCGTAGCGCAGGCGCCGGTGCTCAATGCCCGGGGTCAGGTGATAGGACTGTTGCTGCGCGCCGACATGGCGCCGCTGGACCTGCTGCCCACGCCGGGCGCGGTGCAGGCCGCGATCGATCTGGCCAAACGGCCCGTGCATGAAGTGATGATCAGCCCCGTGCCGGCCGTGGCCGCCGATACCGCGCTGCGCCGGCTGGCCGGCGTGCTGCTGGACACCGGCCTGCCCGGGCTGCCGGTGACCGACGAATGGGGCCACCTGGTGGGCTTCGTCTCGCGCACCGACATCCTGCGCGCCGTCGCGGCCGACCCGCCGCTGGACCTCTGGAGCTGAGCGGCAGCCACTGGGGAACAACGCTCGCAATGCCCATGGCCTATGTATCTGGCGCGGCCCAGCAAGGGGGCAGCGAGGAAGGGCCGCACCTGGGCGGCCCCCCCGCACCGAGGCTGCCGTCCCCCTCCACCGAAGGATGAGAGGGGGAAGACGGGGCGCGCCTAGCGCGAAGCGGCTCAGGGGGTGGGCCCAGTCTCCGGAGCCTTGCGCACTTCGATCTCGAGGCCCGTGGCGGCGTCGATCTTGAGACCCTTGGGCAGCGGGAACTTCACGGTCTCCTCGATGCCGTTCATGCTGCGCACCGAAGTCGCGCCCAAGGCCTTGATACGGTCTATGACTTCACGCACCAGCACTTCGGGCGCGGAAGCGCCGGCGGTAAGGCCCACGCGGGCCACGCCGTCGAACCAGGCCGACTGGAGTTCACCGGCGTTGTCCACCATGTAGGCCCGCGTGCCCAGGCGCGCGGCCAGCTCGCGCAGCCGGTTGCTGTTGGAGCTGGTCGGGCTGCCGACCACGATCACCACATCGACCTGGGGGCTCAGCACCTTGATCGCGTCCTGGCGGTTTTGCGTGGCGTAGCAGATGTCCTGCTGTTTGGGCTCGCGCACCTGCGGAAAACGCGCGCGCACGGCGTTCATGATGGCCGCAGCATCGTCCACGCTCAGCGTGGTCTGCGTGACCACGGCCAGCAGCGCGGTCTGCGCAGGCTGCACGCGGGCCACATCGGCCACGTCTTCGACCAGGTGGATGCCATGGTCGAGCTGGCCCATGGTGCCTTCGACTTCAGGATGGCCCTTGTGGCCGATCATGATGAATTCGTAGCCTTCCTTGGCGAGCTTGGCCACTTCAACGTGCACCTTGGTCACCAGCGGGCAGGTGGCATCGAAGATCTGAAAGCCCCGGCGCTTGGCCTCCTGCTGCACGGCCTGGCTCACGCCGTGGGCGGAAAACACCAGCGTCGCGCCGGGAGGCACATCGTCGAGCTCTTCAATGAAGA
>JAMNYN010000202.1 GCA_023622805.1 Pseudomonadota bacterium
ACTGGCTGCACTGGGGCGCCATTCATGGCAGCAATGGAAACCTGTGCTGGAGTCGAATTGGGAGTCATTGAGGGCTTTCGGAGCAGTGCATTTGCTGAAAGCACTGGGTTCGTGATGTCTGCGAGAAATTGCGGCGAGACCGTTTTTGGGGCTCTTTGACGTGGCTTGAGCTGTCTTTAACCCTAAAAAGCTCAGGAGTTATACCGCACAATTCGTAAAAACTGTGACTTTTTGAAAAATTGGCGGCCTGGCGCACAGTCTGGTCGGCACGAATCACCGGGCTTGCGGCAAGCGCCATTTTCTGCGGCGGTGCTGGCCATGGGGCAGCGGTTCGACTACCCTTGCCAGGAGGAGCGGGCCCCAAGATCCGCGGCAGATTTTCAACAGGAGAACATAGCGATGGAGACAAACATGCACGAGTCGGTACGGGAGCAGGTGTCCGCGGAAGAATGGGCACAGCGTGTGGCCTTGGCGGCGGCTTATCGGTTGGTGGCGCTGCACGGCTGGGACGATTTGATCTTCACGCATTTGTCCGCGCGGGTGCCCGGACCGGACCACCACTTTCTGATCAATCCCTACGGGATGACGTTCGAGGAAGTCACGGCCTCCAGCCTGGTCAAGGTGGACTTGCAGGGGCACAAGGTGATGCCGTCGGCATATGACATCAACCCGGCGGGATTCACCATCCACAGCGCCATCCATGCCGCCCGCGAGGATGCGAATTGCGTGTTCCATGTGCACAGTCTGAACGGCGTGGCCGTGTCGGCGCAGGAGGGGGGCGTGCTGCCTATTTCCCAGCAGTCGATCTTTGTGCTGGCTTCGCTTGGTTATCACGACTATGAAGGTGTTGCGCTGCGTGACGACGAGAAGCCAAGACTGGTCGCCGACCTGGGGAAAAATCAGTTCCTGATGCTGCGCAACCATGGTCTGCTCACGGTCGGGAGCAATGTGGCCAACGCCTTTCAGGGGCTTTACACCTTCGAGCGCACCTGCGACATCCAGGTGCGGGCCCAGGCGGGCGGCGGCAAGCTCGTCGGCATCGATGCGGCCATCGTATCGACGGCCATCCAGCAAGCGCGCGAAGTCACGCGCGGCGCGGGAGGTTCGCTGGCCTGGCCGGCGCTGCTGCGCCGGCTGGACCGCATCGACGACAGCTACAAGCTGTGAATCGCGGCCTGGCGCTCAGCGCGCAGCCATGAGTCCATAAAAAAAGGGCGCCTTCGTGGCGCCCTTTGGTTTGGGCCATGCCGGCCCCCGCGTTACTTCCCGCAGGCCTTGCCGTGATCGGCGTGGTTGCCCTTGGCCTTGGCATCGGCTTCTGTCATGTACTCGCCGGCCTTGGTTTTGCCGTAATACTTCGTGCCTTCACAGTGGTAGGTCTTGGAGGAAGAGTTCACCCAAACTTTTCCGTCTCCACCGCCCGCCGCGGCCGTGGTGGGCGTTTTTGCCGCAGGCGCTGCAACCGGTTTTTCCATGGGTGCGGCAGGTTTCGCCATGGGGGCGGCCGGTGCGGGCGCCGCAGCCGGGGCGCTCATGGCTGCAGCGGGTTTTGCTGCCGGAGCGGCCGCAGGGGCGGGCGTTTGAGCAAAGCTTGTCGCAGCACAGAATAAGCCAACCGTCACTGCCAACACGCGGAGTTGAGATGTCATGGAAATTCCTTCTGGAGTTGCTTTGAAGAGCCTAACTAAACAGATGAGGCTCTTTCCCCTAAACGCCTTCGCAAGCGTTTGGTTGACTGGCGACGGCCAAGCCGTGAGCGCTTGGAACGCAGCCCGAATTCGATGGGCCCTCTACCCATGGGGATGTACAGTGGTGTCGCGATTCATGCCGGTTTGTATTGCGCATTCGACATTGACGCACCATGGGATGCTGGTGTCAATGGCGTCTGCCGTTGCACCATGGCGCGCTGGAAGAGGGCCATGAAACGGGGGGCGACACTGGAGATGTGATAGCGCTTGCCGGTTTCCTGCGCGGCCAGGCCATAGCGCGCGCGCCGGGCCGGGTCGGCGCGCAGCGCGCGAATGGCGTTGATCCATGCGTCGTCAGTGTCGGGAAGCAGCAGGCCGTTGACATCGTTTTGCACCAACTCGGGCGTGAAGCCCCAGTTGGTGCCGATGACACAGCCGCCCCGAGCGAGGATTTCCATCAGCCCCCAGTTGGCGACGCCGTGGCGCAAGGGATAGAGAAACAAGTCCACGTCCGCCAGCATGTCGGAGAACTCCGCATAGGGCAATCGGCCAGGAAACTCGACGACCTGCGCGGCAGGGTAGACCTTGAGCAGATGATCGCGAAAGCTGGCCACCTTGCCGCCGTAGCGGCGCTCCACCCATTGCTGTTCGTAGCCATAGCTGGAGGCCGTGGGGTCTCCTATGGCCAGAAAACGCGCGTTCCTTGCATCCCCTTCACGCACCATGCGATCGACCAGGCGCATATAGGTTTCAAAGCCTTTGGCGCTGGAAAGATCGCGCGCGGAAAATGCCACCGTGAAAGGCCGCTCCCGTGCGACAGGGCTTTTGCGCAGCGGGGGCGGGATGTCAAATCCTTCGAACTGCAAAGCGATCCGGTCCTGCAGCACGGCCGGGAACATGGAGCGCGCATGCGCGCTGGGGACGATGGTGAGATCGCTGCACAGCACCTGGTGGAAATGCAGCATTTCCATGTTGCGGTCGGCCAGGCGTTGCGATGCATCCGGGGGATAGGCCGCGTCCCAGCCGTGGGCCAGATAGCTGGGGAATTCGATGTAGCTGACGATGGCCGCATGCAACTCGCCATAAAACCAGTTGGGGGCACCCCACAGGGAGTGGGCCACCACCAC
>JAMNYN010000173.1 GCA_023622805.1 Pseudomonadota bacterium
CATGGCCTGCTTGTTCAATGGCGCGAAGCAGATGGCATCGATGTCGCCGGCCAGGGCCGCATCCATGCACTGGTCCAGCACCTGCAGCACCGACCGCCCTCCCGCCGCCCCGACCTGGCCGGTCTGCACCTCGGCCTGCGCGATGCTGTCCACCGCCACAAAGGCCGGCAGCCGCGTATCGGTCCGCGCGCGGACCTGCGCCAGATCGGCCAGCGGCGCGGTCGCCACCTGCACGCCGGCAATGCGCTGGCCCTGCGCCCACAGCCAGGGGTCGCCGATCAGCACCAGATTGGCCTGCGCGCAGGCTTGGGGCTTGGCCAGCAGCCGGGCGATCAGTTCAGCGCCGATGCCGGCAGGGTCGCCCAGGGTCAGGGCAACGACGGGTAGGGATGCGGTCAACATGGCTCAGTCCAGTTTGATGTTGTTCTTGCGAATGATGTCGCCGAAGCGCTGGTACTCGGCCAGATGGAAGGCGGCAAAGTCGGCCTGGCTCATGGGGCGCAGGTCGGCGCCCACGGCTTCCAGGCGGGTCCTGGTCTCGGCCATGGCGATGACCTTGTTGACTTCGTCGTGCACTTTCTGCTGCACCGCCTTGGGCGTGGAAGAAGGCATGTAGATGCCGTACCAGGCGCTGATTTCCACGCTGGGCAGGCCGGCTTCGGCCATGGACGGCACCTGGGGCAGCTGGGCGTTGCGCTGGGGTGAGGTCACCGCCAGGGCCCGCAGCTTGCCGCCCTTGATCTGGCCGATCACCGAAGGCATGGTGTCGAAGCTCATCTGCACCTGGCCGCTGACCAGGTCCACCAGGGCGGCCGAGCTGCCCTTGTAAGGCACATGGGTGAGCTCTATGCCGGCGGCATCCTTGAACACTTCGGCGGCGATGTGCTGGGTACTGCCCGTGCCGCTGCTGGCGAAGTTGATGCGGCCGGGGTTCTTCTTGGCCATGGCGACCAGATCGGCGACCGTATTGGCCTGGACCGAATTGCCCACGACCAGCACATTGGGCACGGAGCCGACGAAGGCCACGGGCACCAGATCCTTGTTGTTGTCGTAGCCCAGCTTGAGCAAATGGGGTGCAATCGCATGGGCCGTGACCACGCCCATGACCATGGTGTGGCCGTCGGTGGACTTGGCCGTGACGTCCACGGCCATGGTGTTGGAGACGCCGGGACGGTTTTCCACCAGCACCGGCTGCTTGAGCAAAGGCGCCAGCCGGTCGGCCACGGCACGCGCCATGGCGTCGGTGCCGCCGCCGGGAGCCGAGCCCACGAGCATGCGCACAGGTTTGCTCGGCCAGTTGGCCGCGTCCTGCGCCTGAACCTGCCAGGGCAGCAGACTGCTTCCCATGACCGCCGCGGCGGCCAGCAAATGACGTCTTTGCATCGTTGTCTCCTTATTGATCTAGTCACTGCATCCTAGGCAAGGCACTGATATACGTAAACTGAATGTTTTTGATAAATTGATCACCTGAAGTAATCAGCGAGGCCGCCATGGGATCGATAGACAAGCGCGACAACACGCCGCAACTGCTCAACCGGCTGCGCATGCGCCAGGTGGCCTTGATACTGGCCATAGAGGAGCAGCAAACCCTGCGCGGAGCGGCGGCCCAGCTGGGGCTGACCCAGCCGGCGGCGACCAAGATGCTGCACGAGCTCGAAGATGCGCTGGGCCAGCCTTTGTTCGAGCGCGTGGGGCGAAAGCTCAAGCGCAATGCCGCGGGCGACCGGGTGTTCGATTACTTTCGCGCCATGCGCGGCAGCATGGAAGCGCTCAACCGCGAACTGGGGGAGTTGCGCCAGGGCAGCGCCGGGCGCCTGGCCGTGGGCAGCATCATGGCGGCCTCGCCCGGCCGCCTGACCCAGGCCTTGCTGGATCTCAAGCAGCAACTGCCTTTGCTGGAAATGGAAGTGGCCGTGGACACCAGCGATCGCCTGCTGGCCCAGTTGCAGGAAGGCGTGCTGGAAGTGGTCGTGGGCCGCATGGCCACGGCGTCCACAGCGGAGTGCAGTTTCCGCCCCATCGAGGACGAGAGCCTGGCCTTCATCGTGCGCAACGACCATCCTCTGCTGGCCTTGCGCCAGGTGGCGTTTGCCGACCTGCAGCGCTATGGCTGGGTGCTGCAGCCCGCGGGCAGCCCCATGCGCACCGTGATCGAGCAGGAGTTTCGCGAACACTGCACGCCCCTGCCCCGCGGCCTGATCGAGACCGGCTCCATCCTGACCACCATCAATCTGGTGCGCAACTCCGACATGGTGGGCGTCATTCCCCTGACGGTGGGCGCGCTCAATGACGCGCACGGCATGCTGCGCATCGTCCCCTACGTCCTGCGCCACCGGTTGGAGTCCTATGGCAGCCTGGTGCGCCGGGACCGGCCCATGAGCCTGCCGGCGCAGATGTTTCTGGAATTACTGCACCGGGCGGAGCCGGACTGAAGCGCGCGGCGGAAAACTACTTGCCGATGCAAAAGCTGGAAAAGATCACGCCCAGCAAATCGTCCGAAGTGAATTCGCCGGTGATGGCGTTGAGCGCGTTCTGCGCCAGGCGCAGCTCTTCGGCCAGCAGGTCCAGATGGCCCGCGGCGTGCAGTTGCAGCGTGGCCTGCTCCAGGTGGGCACCCACGGCCTGCAGCGCCTCGACGTGGCGCGCGCGCGCCAGGTACAGGCCTTCGGGCGCCGACTGCCAGCCCGCGACTTCCAGCAGGCGCCGGCGCAGCGCGTCCAGGCCGTCGCCGGTGCGGGCCGACAGGCGCAGGCCTTCGGCTTGGGCCAGCATGTCAGCGCTGGCCGAATCGGTCTTGTTCCAGACGTCAATCA
>JAMNYN010000648.1 GCA_023622805.1 Pseudomonadota bacterium
GTCATTCAAGCCTTGGCCCCCACGGGCGTTCTGCGTGCCTCCATCAATCTGGGCAACCCCATCCTGGCCCGTCCCGATCCCGCCGCGGGCGCGGCCGGCGTCTCGGTCGACCTGGCCCGGGCCCTGGCCCAGCGCCTGGGCGTGGCGCTGGATCTGCTCATCTTCGACGCCGCGGGCAAGTCGGTGGAGGCCGTGGCCAACGAGCAGGCCGACATCGGGTTTTTCGCCATCGACCCGCTGCGCGGCGCGCACATCGCTTTCACGCCCGCCTATGTGCTGATCGAAGGCAGCTATCTGGTGCGCGAGGCTTCGCCGCTGCAGCGCAACGAGGAAGTGGACGCCAGCGGCCGCAGCGTGGTGGTCGGCAAGGGCAGTGCCTACGACCTGTACCTTTCGCGCGAATTGAAGAATGCGCAAATCCTGCGCGCGCCCACTTCGCCCACCGTGGTGCAGACCTTTCTGGACGCCAACGCGGATGTGGCCGCGGGCGTCAGGCAGCAGCTCGAAGCCGACAGCCATGCGCTGGGCAGCCTGCGCCTGCTGCCCGGGCGTTTCATGCTGATCCAGCAGGTCATGGGCTGCCCCAAGTCGCGCGGCGAGGCGGCCGCGGACGTCCTGCGGGCCTTTGTCGAAGACATGAAGGCCAGCGGCTTCGTGGCCCAGGCGCTGCAGCGCCACGGCATAGAAGGCGCGGGCGTGGCGCCGCCAGCGGCCTGAGGCGCTAAGGCATCAGCGCAAACCGGCCCGGCCCGGTGACGGCCAGCAGCAGCAAGCCGCCCATGATGCTCAGCTTCTTGTAGAAGTTGATCTGGTTGTCATGGCGCGCCGCCCCTTGCAGCTTCCAGTAAGGGTGGCCCATGACGGCGGTGGCCAGCGTGAAGACGAAAAACAGCAGGGCCAGCGGCCGCGTCCACAGGCCCAGGATCAGCGCAATGCCGACGAAGAACTCCATGCCTATGGCCACGCCGGCCGCGAGCTGCGGCACGGGCGAGCCGGTCGACGCCATGTATTGCACCGTGCCGGCAAAGCCGGTGATCTTCTGCCAGCCGGTGTTCAGAAACAGCGCCATCAACAGCAGGCGTGCCAACAGGATCAAAGCGTCGCTATAGCCCAGGATCAGAGAGTTCAGCATGGTGGCTCCTGCCCGGTTTGGATGGGATCCGTCTTCAAGGCCTGGCTGCTTCCAGGCCGTATGCCAGGCGCTAGAGCGGTACGCCGTCCAGCTGGCCCATTTTTCCGCTGGCGTAGTCGCGCTGGGTTTGCGCCAGGCGCTCGGGTGTGTCCATGACGAAGGGGCCGCCGAACAGAACCTCGCCTTGCACCGGCGCGCCGCCGAGCAGGGCCGCATCCACGCGCTGCATCGCGCTGGCCGTCAGCGTGACGTAGCTGCCGGGCCCCAGAATGGCCAGCTCTCCGGAGCCCAGTTGGGCGCCGTGGCCCAGGTCCAGCCAGCCTTGCAGCAGGTAAATGCCCAACTCAGCCACGTCGCCCAGCGGCAAGGTGATGCTGGCGCCGGGCTCCAGGTGGATGTGGGCGAAAAGCGTGGGGCTGGTGGTCTGCATGGGGCCGTGCATGCCGGCGAGTGTGCCCGCGATGACCCGCACGCGGGCGCCAACGCGGTGGATTTCGGGCATCTCGGCGCTGCGAAACGAGGCATAGGCCGGATCTATGAGTTTTTGCGCCGGCGGCAGGTTGGTCCACAGCTGCAGGCCATGGCGCCCGCCGCTGGGCTGCTCGGCGTGCAGCATGCCGCGCCCGGCGCGAATCCACTGCGCGTCGCCAGGCCCCAGGCGGTCCTTGAAGCCCAGGCTGTCGCGGTGCTCCACGCTGCCTTCCAGCAGGTAGCTGATGACTTCTATGCCCGCATGCGGATGCGGCGAATCGCCGATGCCGCGCCGGCTCTGGTGGCGGTAATGGTCGATGAAGATGAACGGGCCCAGTGAAGTGCGGGCCGGCAAGGGCAGGGCCCGCCACAAAAGCATGTCTCCGTCATCGATGACACGCTGGGCGGGCAGGACGATTGCGATGGGACGTTGCATACCACGGGCTCCTTAGGAAGGTGGCTTGACGGGATCAGCGGTGGGCACGAGCCCTCGCAACACGCCGCTGGATGCCAGCCTACTCCGAATCCCGCGCCCCATCCAGTCGGATGGGGGCATGGGCCCGCGTACCGTCTCAGTCCAGCTTGATCTTGGCGTAGGCCGCCACGCGCTTCATCTTGTCGATTTCACGCACGATCTGCTGGGAAAAGTCCGCGGGCGTGGTGCCCGAGGGGTACAGGCCCTGGGCGGCCAGGCGATCGCGCACGGCGGGTTCCTTGAGCGCGGCGGCCACGGCCTGCTGCACGCGCAGCACCAGCGGGGCCGGCGTGGAGGCGGGAGCCACCAGACCGAACCACGAGGCATCGTTGGCCTGCTTGTAGCCCAGCTCGGCGTAGGTCGGCACGTCGGCCAGCACGTCCAGGCGCGCGGGCCAGGAAACGGCCAGGGCCTTGAGCTTGCCGGACTTGACGTGGGGCAGGGACGAGGCCACCTGGTCGAAGTACACCGGCACCTGGCCGCCCAGCACGTCGTTGAGGGCCGGGCCTGCACCGCGGTAGGGAATGTGCACCATGCTCGTGCCCGTGGCGCTCTTGAACAGCTCGCCCCACATGTGGCCTATGGTGCCGGTGCCGGGCGTGGCATAGGAAATCTTGCCGGGGTTGGCCTTGAGGTACTTGACCAGATCGGCAAAGTCCTTGACGGGCAGCACCTGCGGATTGACCACGATGATGCCCGGGGCCTTGACGATTTCGGTCACGCCCACGAAGTCCTTGATCGGGTCGTAGGGCAGCTTGGGGTAGACGGCCGGGTTGACGCCGTGCGTGGACAGCGTGGCCACGCCGAAGGTCAGGCCATCGCCCGCGGCACGGGCGATTTCCGCCATGCCTATGGAGCCGCCCGCGCCGGCGCGGTTTTCGATGACCACGGTCTGACCCAGCAGGCGCTGCAAGGGCTCTTGCAGGGAGCGGCCGGCGATGTCGGTGGCGCCGCCCGGAGGGAAGGGCACGACTATGCGCAAAGGCTTGTCCTGGGCGAGCGACAGACCGGGAAGAGCGGTGGCGGCGGCGATGGCGGCGAGTGCGTGACGGCGTTGCATGGGGGCGGTGTTTCCTTTGAAGAATCAACAAGCGTAACAAGTACGACGGCAAACACCAAGCAATGCGCGTGCCCGCTGCGGTCTCAGGCGGTTTTCAGCCTTGGCTTTCGCGCCGCAGCAACTCGCGCTTGCGCTCCACGCCCCAGCGGTAGCCGGAAAGTTCGCCGTCGCGGCGCACCACGCGGTGGCAGGGAATGGCGACGGCGATATGGTTGGCGGCGCAGGCCTGGGCCACGGCGCGTTGGGTCTTGGGTGCGTGGATGCGCTCGGCCAGTTGACTGTAGTTGACGGTGCTGCCCGGCGGAATTTCGCGCAAGGCCTGCCAGACCCGCTCCTGGAACGCCGTGCCGCGCACGTCCAGCGGCAGGTTCAGGCCCAGGGCCGGGGCTTCGATGAAGCCCACGACCTGCGCCACCAGCTGCTCGAAACCGGCATCCGCGCCTATCAGGCTGGCCTTGGGAAAGCGGTCCTGGAGGTCGCGCAGCAGCAGCTCGGGGTCGTCGCCCAGCAAGATGGCGCAGATGCCGCGCTGGCTTTGCGCCACCAGGATGGCGCCCAGCGAACATTGGCCCAGGGCAAAGTGGATTTGCGCGCCCGTGCCGCCGTCGCGCCAGTCGCGCGCCGCCATGCCCAGGCGCTGCGTCGAAGTCTCGTAGAAGCGGCTGCTGGACTGGAAGCCCGCGCCGTAGATGGCGTCGGTGACCGAAGCCGCGGGCTGCAGCAGCTGCTGGCGCAGCTTGCGCGCGCGTTCGGCCGATGCATAGGCCTTGGGCGTGAGGCCGGTTTCGGCCTTGAACACGCGGTGGAAATGCGCCGGGCTCAGGCCGGCCTGGGCGGCGAGGGCGGCCAGCGAAGGCGGTGCGTCGGCGGCTTCGATCTGCCGGCAGGCCTGGGCAACGAGCGCGGCCCGCGCGGCCGAAGCCGAAGCCGTAGCGTCGGGAAGCTGGGAGCGCATGGTGGATTCCTTGGAAAGCGAAGGGATGCGGCCAGAATAGCGGCGCATTTCCGGCTTGGCACTCCGAATCTTGCGCTGCTGCGCTTCAGTTGCGCACCAGCTGGCGCGAGAGAAAGCTGCAGGTCGCCACCAACAGCTTGGCGCATTCCGCGACATTGCCTTCGATGCGGTGCCGGGGGCCGGCCACGGCCACGGCCAGGGTTTCGTTGTTGATCGTCAAAAAGGTCGCGACCGCCCAGACATCGCTGACGTTCTCGCCGCGCGTGACGAAATAGCCCATTTTCCGGCTCTCCAGAATCTCCTGGATCAGCTGCTCGGGATCGGTCTTGGTGGCCGTCGTGATGGAGCGCAGCTGCCGGCCCTGCACCCAGCTGCGCAGCTCGGGCTCCTTGAGGCTGCCCAGCAAGGCCTTGCCGATGGAGCTGGAGTGCAGGGGCTTGAATTCGCCAGGTTTGGCCGAGTAGCGAATGGAGTGCGGGCCCTCGATGACTTGCAGGTAGATCACCGATTCGCCCTGGCGCTTGCCCAGGATCACGGTTTCACGCGTGGCGTCGCGCAAGCGTTCCAGCACCGGCGTCGCGTGTTCGACAAACGGGTCCTTGGCGAGGATGTCGCTGGCCACGTCGTACATGCGCTTGGTGGGATAGAGGGCGCGCGGCCGGTTGAGCATGTAGAGATAGCCGCGCTCCGTCAGCGTGGCGACGATGGCGTGGCAGGTGCTCTTGGGAATGTTGGCCGCCTCGGCCAGGTCGGTCAGCGACAGCGGCCGCTGGCTCGCCTGGAAGGCCTCGAAGATGTCGATGACCCGCTCGATCGCAGTAACTCCGGACATGGCGCTTCCCTTTTTGCAGATGGTTGGAACTGGAATTCAGCGGGCTGAACAAACGGCATTTGCTTGACCGATTTCCCGCGTTGCTTTGGATTATGTTCGTAATGCTGAACAAGTGTTCTTGTTTTTGAATATTTGCACTCGTAGCATGAACCTGCAACCAATCGACGGAGGCAGCTAACGTGCAAACAAGCAATGACATCGCAGTGGAGACGGACCCCGATGGGGTGGTGTGGATCGTCGTCAACCGGCCGCAAAAACACAATGCGCTGGCCCGCGGGGTGCTGGCGCAGCTGGCCCAGGCCGTGACCGACGCCGGGGCGCTGGCGCAAACCCGCTTCATCGTGCTCAGCGGCGCGGGCGAACGCTTCTTCGCCGCCGGCGGCGATCTGGTGGAGCTGTCCAGCGTGCGCGACGCGGCCGCCACCACCGAGATGGCCGAGCAGTCGCGCGCCGCGCTGGACGCCGTGCGCAACTGCCCGGTGCCGGTGCTGGCCTATCTGAACGGCGACGCCATAGGCGGCGGCGCCGAGCTGGCCCTGGCCTGCGACATGCGCATGCAGGCCAGGCACGCGCGCATAGGTTTCATCCAGGCGCGGCTGGCCATTTCCTCGGCCTGGGGGGGCGGACCCGACCTGTGCCAGCTGGTGGGCGCTTCGCGGGCGATGCGCATGATGGGCCGCGCCGAGCTGATCGACGCGGAGCTGGCCTTGCAATGGGGCCTGGCCGATGTGTTGGTCGCGGACGGGCCGGCCGGCGCGGACCTGCAGGAATTTCTCGCGCCCTTGCGTGGCTGCGCACCGCAGGTGCTGCGCGGCATCAAGGCCCAGACGCAGGCCTGGCGCCAGGGCGCCTCCTACGAAAGTCGCCGCGCGGTGGAGCGGCAGCAGGTGCTCAAGACCTGGCTGCATGACGACCATTGGCGCGCATCCGATCAATTCCTGACAAGGAGCGCCAAATGAGTGCCCGCGAAAACCTCCCCAACCTGGAGCCGCAGCTGCGCCCCGTCAGCCCCAGCGGCATCGAAGTGCCGGTCAGCGTCGGCCCCGAAGCCGTGCAGGCCGAGAACATCGGTGTGGCCGGCGAGTACCCTTTCACCCGCGGCATTTTCCCCGACGGCTACCAGGGGCGGCTGTGGACCATTCGCCAGTACTCGGGCTTCGGCACGGCCGAGGAATCCAACGAGCGCTACAAGTTCCTGCTGGAAAAAGGCCAGACCGGCCTGTCGGTGGCGCTGGATTTGCCGACCCAGTGCGGCCTGGATCCGGTGCACCCCATGGCGCGCCCGGAAATCGGCAAGGTCGGCGTGTCGCTGTCCAATCTGAGCGAGGCCGAGATCCTGTTCAAGGACCTGGACCTGTCCAAGATTTCGACCTCGTTCACCATCAACGGCACGGCGGCCATCATCTACGCCATGTACCTGGCCGTGGCCGACAAGCAGGGCGTGCCGCGCAGCAAGCTGACCGGCACTATCCAGAACGACATCCTCAAAGAGTACGTGGCCCGCGGCACCTGGATCTTCCCCGTGCGGCCGTCGATGCGCCTGATCGCCGACTCCATCCTCTACTCCAACGAAGTCTCGCCGCGCTTCAATCCCATCAGCATTGCCGGCGCCCATGTGCGCGACGCCGGCGCCACGGCGGCCGAGGAGATGGCCTACACCCTGGCCAACGCCCTGGCCTATGTGGACGAGTTGCAGGCACGCGGCGGCGATGTGGAGAAATTCGCCAAGCGCCTGTCCTTCTTCTTCTACGTGCACATGGACTTCTTCGACGAGATCGCCAAGTTCCGCGCGGGCCGGCGGCTGTGGGCGCGCCTGATGAAGGAGCGCTACGGCGTGCAGGACCCCAAGGCCCAGCACTTCCGCTTCGGCGTGGTCTGCGGCGGCTCGTCCCTGGTCGCGCCCCAGCCCTACAACAACGTGGTGCGCGTGGCGGTGGAAACCATGGCTGCGGTGCTGGGCGGCGCCCAGTCCATCTTCACCTGCGCCTTCGACGAAGCCTTCCAGATTCCCACCGAGTTCTCGGCCGAGCTGGCGGTGCGCACGCAGCAGATCATCGCTTTCGAAAGCGGCATAGGGCGCACGGTCGACCCGCTGGGCGGCAGCTACTTCCTGGAGCAGCACACCGACCGCATGGAGGCGGAAATCACCAAGGTGATGGGCGAGATCGATGCCTACGGGGGCGTGGTCCGGGCCATCGAGGACGGCTGGATACAGCTGCGCCTGGCCGAGCGCGGCCTGGAGCGCAAGCTCGATACCGACTCGGGCCACAACGTCATCGTCGGCCAGAACCACTTCAAGAAGGCCGACGAGGAAGTCAAGGTCGGCGAAGTGTTCAAGCTCGATCCCACCGTGGCCCAGCGCGCGCTGGAGAAGTTCCAGCGCACGCTGGACACCCGCCAGCAGTCCGAAGTCGACCGCACGCTGGCCCGGCTGTCCGTGGCCGCGGCCAAGGACGACGAAAACCTCATGCCCTACCTCGTGGAGTGCTGCCACGCCTACGCCACCGTGGGCGAAATGGTGGCCTGTCTGAAAGAGCAATGGGGCGAATTCAAGGAGCCGGTGAACTTATGACTGTCCAACCCACTTCAGCCGCGCTGGCGGCCAAACGCATACTGATAGGCAAGCCCGGTCTCGACGGCCACGACATAGGCGCCAAGATCATCGCCCTGACGCTGCGCAACGCGGGCGCGGAAGTGATCTACACCGGTCTGCGCCGCAGCCCGCTGCAGATCGCCCAGGTGGCTGTGGACGAGGGCGTGGATGCCGTCGGCCTGAGTATTCTGTCGGGCAGCCACAAGGAGCTGGTCGCGCAGGTGATGGAGCAGCTGCGCGAACTCAAGGCCGAGGGCATCAAGGTATTTGTCGGCGGCACGATTCCCGCCGAGGACCAGGCGCATCTGCACGGCCTGGGCGTGGCGGCGATCTTCACCGCCGACATGCCCCTGGACAGCGTGGTGCGCGCTTTGGCGAAGAGTCTGGCATGAACGCGCCGCTCGCCGGGATACGCATCGTGGAAGTCGGTCACATGCTGGCCGGCCCCTACTGCGGTTTGATGCTGGCCGACCTGGGGGCCGAAGTCATCAAGATCGAGGCCCCTGAAGGCGACATCGCGCGCAGCGTGAGCCCGCATTTCGTCGGGCCGCACAACGCCTATTTCGCGAGCCTCAACCGCAACAAGAAAAGCGTGGTGCTGGACCTGGCGAGCGAGGAGGGGCGCGAAGCGCTGGGCCGCATCGTCGAGACAGCGCATGCGCTGGTGACCAATCTGCGGCCTTCGGCGATACGCAAGCTGGGCCTGACCTACGACGCGCTGCGCCAGTGGAACGAGCGCCTGGTGTGCGTGGCCGTGACCGGCTACGGCCTGGAGGGGCCGTACGCAGAGAGTCCGGCCTATGACTACGTGATCCAGGCCATGACCGGCGTGATGGCCTTGACCGGCGATCCCGCGGCGCCGCCGACCAAGGCCGGCTACTCCGCCGTCGACAACTCGGCGGGGCTGGTGGCGGCCGTGGGCCTGCTGGCCAAGATCGTGCAAGGCCAGGGCGGCCAGGTCGACGTCGCCATGTACGACGTGATGCTGTCCCAGCTCAACTACCTGGCGGGCGCGGCGCTCAATGCTGGCGAGACCATGGAGCGCCTGGCGGATTCCTCCCATCCCTATGTGGTGCCGGCGCAGATCTTCGCCACGGCCGACGGCTGGTTGACCTTGTTCATCACGCATGACAAGTTCTGGAAGATCTTCTGCGACGAGATCGCGCGCCCCGAGTGGATTGCCGACCCGCGCTTCGCCACCATGGCCGGGCGGCGCACGCACCGCGCGCAAGTCATCAGCGCCGTCGCGGAGGTGCTGCGCCAGGCCTCGGCCGCCGAATGGGTGCGCCGCCTGGCGCCGCTGGGCGTGGTGGCGGCCGAAGTCGGTACGCTGAATGCGGCTTTGCGCAGCGACATCGCGGCCGCGCGTGCGCTGGTGGTGACCCTGGGCGACGGCAGCCTGCCGCTGCAGGCCGTGGCCTGCCCGATACGCTTTCAGGGCTACGCGCCGACCTACGGCCTGCCGCCCCTGCTCGATGAGCATGGCGACGCCGTGCTGGGACGGGTGGCGACATGAGCGCCGCGCCCCTGGATCGATGGGCGCTGGGGCGTGCGCTGACGCGCATGGCCAATGCCGGCACGGCCGAGCGGGCGCGGGCCGCGCCGCGCGCGGCGCCCGAGCAGGTCGCGCGGCGCATAGGCATCACCGGAGCGCCCGGGGCCGGCAAGAGCACGCTGGTCGGGCACCTGGCGCTGGAGCGATTGTCCAAGGGGCGGCTGGGCGTGCTGGCCGTCGATCCCAGCAGCCCCAAAAGCGGCGGCGCCATCCTCGGCGACCGCGTGCGCATGGACGATCTGGAGCGTTCCACGGAGCTGTACATCCGCTCGCTGGGCTCGCGCCGCACCTGCGACGGCCTGGCCGACAACCTGCCCGAGATGCTGGACATCATGGACGAGTTCGGCTTCGACGAAGTGCTGCTGGAAACCGTGGGCATAGGCCAGGCCGAGTACGCCGTGCGGGCCCAGGTGGACACGCTGGTGCTGGTGCTGCTGCCCGACAGCGGCGACACGGTGCAGGCCATGAAGGCCGGAATCATGGAGATGGCCGACATCTTCGTGGTCAACAAGTCGGATCTGCCCGGCGCGCAAAAGATGGCCACCGACATCCAGCGCATCGCCGCCGTGCTGCGCCCGCCCGCCGGCGCCTGGCGCCCGCCCATTTTGCTGGCCTCGGCGTCGCAGCCGGACTCCATCCGCGCGCTGTCGCAGGCCATAGACCAGCACCAGGCCTGGCGGGGCGCCGATCCGCAATGGCGCACGCAGCTGCGCGCCCAGCGCGCGCGCTACCGGCTGCGGCGGCTGTTGGAAATGCGCGCCGCCGAAGCGATTGCCGCGCAGGGCGACGATTTCGTGGACCTGCCCATGGCCGAGCAACTGACGACGGTGCTGGCCGCGATGCGCGCTGGGCTGGCGCTTTGACTTTCCAAGGAACTGTGATGCTCCAACGTCTTTTGCTCTGCGCGCTGCTGGCCGGCGCCCTGCTGGCCGGCGCCCTGCTGGCTCCAGCGGCCTTCGCCGACCCGGCCTTTCCGAGCAAGCCGGTGCGCATCATTGTTCCGCAGACGCCAGGCGGCGCTTCCGACGCGCTGGCGCGCATCGTCGCCCAGAAGCTCGGCGAGAAATGGGGCCAGCCCGTGGTCGTCGAGAACCGCCCCGGCGCTGGCGGCAATGTGGGCATGGAAGCGGTGGCCGCGGCCGCGCCCAACGGCTACGTGCTGCTGATGAGCTACGTCGGCACGCAGGCCATCAATGGCGCGCTGTACCGCAAGCTGTCCTTCGATCCGGTACAGGGCTTTGCGCCCGTGGCCACGCTGGCCACCCTGCCGTTCGTGCTGGTGGTCAAGCCGGACGCGCCGTATCGCAGCGTCGCCGAACTGGCGCAGGCCGCGCGGGGCGCGCGCATCACCTATGGCTCGGCCGGCAACGGCTCGGTCAACCACCTGCTGGGTGAAATGTTCAACGCGGCGGCTCACATCAAGCTGGTCCATATTCCCTACCGCGGCGCGGCGCCCGCGCTGCAGGACTTGCTGGGCGGACAGATACAGCTGGTGTTCACCAGCCTGCCTTCGGTCGCGGGCGCGCTCAAGAGCGGCAGCCTGCGCCCGATTGCCGTGACCAGCGCGCGCCGGGCCACGGGCTTCGCCAGCATTCCCACCATCGCCGAAGCCGGCTTCCAGGATTTCGACGTCAACCCCTGGTTCGGGCTGATGGCGCCGCAGCGCACGCCGCCCGCCGTGGTGGCGAAGATCAACCAGGACGTGAACGAAGTGCTGCGCTCGCCGGAGCTGGTGGCGAGCTTCGCGGCCCAGGGGGCCGAGCCCTATGCCACCCAGCCCGAGGAATTCGGCCGGCTGCTGCAGGCGGACGCGCTGAAGTGGGGCGCGGTGGTGCGTTCGTCCGGCGCGCAGGTGGACTGAGCCATGTCCAGCCGCCAGCGGCCGCCTCAGACGGCGGGTATCGCCGGGCCGGGCCCTCCCGCGCAGCGGTTTCGCGCACTGGCGACCGGGCGGTCGGCGGGCGAGTTCATGACACGCGATCAGCAGGAGACAACATGAAAATTTCTCTTCTCGGCACCCGACCGGTAGCGCCCAGCGGCGTAGCGGCGGCGCTGCTTTCCCTGGCCGTCTGTGCACCGGCAGGCGCGCAAATCAATGACGATGTGGTGAAGATCGGCGTGCTGGCCGACATGTCGGGGCTTTACTCCGACATGGGCGGCAATGGCATCACCGAGGCGGTGAAGATGGCGATTGCCGATGTGGGCGGAACGATCAATGGCAAGCGCGTGGAGATCGTGACGGCCAACCATTCCGCCAAGCCCGACATCGCGGCGCTCAAGGCCCGCGAGTGGTTTGACACCCAGGGCGTGGACATGATCATCAGCGGCCCGAGTTCGGGCACCAGCCTGGCGATCGCCAAGGTGGCCGCGGAAAAGAAGAAGATCGTCATGGTGACCGGCGGGGTGGCGGCCCAGATCACCAACGAGGAGTGCTCGCCCTACACCGTGCACTATCTCTACGACACCGTTGCCCTGGCGCGCGGCACGGGCGCGGCCATGACCCGCCAGGGCGGCAAGAGCTGGTACTTCCTGACCGTGGACTATGCCTTTGGCGATTCCCTGGAAAAGGAGACCACGCAGGTGGTCAAGACGAATGGCGGAAACATTGTCGGCAGCGTGCGCCACCCCTTGTCCGCTGCGGATTTCTCCTCCTACCTGCTGCAGGCCAAGGCGTCCAAGGCCCAGGTGCTGGGCCTTGCCAATGGCGGCGGGGACACCATCAATGCGATCAAGGCGGCGCGCGAGTTCGGCGTTTCTCCGGGCATGAAGATCGCGGGCCTGATGCTGTTCATCACCGACGTGCATTCCCTGGGGCTGAAAGCGACCAGCGGCATCAATCTCACCGAAGCCTGGTACTGGGACACGGACGCCAAGTCGCGCCAATGGGCGGCGCGCTTTCAGGACAAGATGAAGAAGATGCCCACCAGCATGCAGGCGGCCAGCTATTCGGCGGCCTTGCACTACCTGAATTCCGTCAAGCAGATCGGCAGCGACCAGGCCGACAGCGTGATGGCGCAGATGCGCAAGGAAAAAATCAACGACATGTATACGCAAAACGGCCAGATCCGCGGGGACGGCCGCATGGTGCACGATCTGCGGCTGATGGAAATCAAGAGCCCGGCCGAATCCAAGGGCGCTTGGGACTATTACAAGCAGGTGCAGATGATTCCGGGCGAGCAGGCCTTCGCTTCCAAGGCGGAGTCCAAGTGCAAGTTGTGGAGCTGACGGCAGCGCCGTTGGCGGATTGTGAGAGCAGGTGATTTTTCGGCAACCACTATTGAGGAGACATCCATCATGACGACTTCAGGGTATACGGAAATTCAGGGCCGCGTGGCCGCATCGGCCAGCGTTCAGGCGGCCATTGCCAAAGGCAAGGAGCTGCCGCTGCTGGACGTGGGGCCTTATCTGGCGGGGGAGCCCGGGGCGCTGGAACAGCTGGCGGCCGATGTGAAGTGGATCCAGGAGAACCTGGGCTTCTTCGCCATCGTCAACCACGGCATTCCGCAGTCGCTGATCGACGAATCCTTCCGCCAGACCGCCAAGCTGTTCGAGATTTCCATGGAGGAGAAGAACCGCCACCGCGTGGGCTACCACCACCAGGGCTATTTGCCGCCCAAGTCGTCGATCCTGAAATCGACGGCCATCATGGAAAAAATCGCCGTCAACACCAAGAAGGACACCAACGCCGCCTGGCTGTTCATGCGCAACCGCAGCGCCGACGACCCTAAAGTGCTGGCCAATGTGCGCCACCGCGGCCTGAACCAATGGCCCGACAGCCTGCCGGACTTCAAGAAGACGCTGCATGCCTACCAGCTCGCCATGGAGCAGCTGTCGCTCAAGCTGCTGCCCATTTATGCGCGCGCCCTGGGTCTGCCGGCCGACTACTTCGCCCCCATGTTCAAGGCGCCCGAGTACTACCAGCGCTGCGCCTACTACCATCCCGAAGAGAAGATGGAAGAAGGCCAGTACGCGCTGGCGCCGCACTCCGACGGCAGCTTTCTGACGCTGCTGCCCATGACGCCCGTGGTCGGGCTGCAGGTCATGACGCCATCCAAGGAATGGCTCAAGGTCAGCTATGTCGAAGGCGCGCTGATCGTCAACACCGGCCAGGTCCTCAACCGCCTGTCGAACGACCGCTTCATCGCCACGCCGCACCGCGTCGTCAACCCCCCGACCAAGCGCTATGCGATGACCTTCTTCTTCTACCCCGACGACGATGCCAGCGTCGCGCCGATCAAAGAATGCATGGCGCCGGGCGAGAAGGCGAAATACGATGAGCGCTCTTTCTATGACTTCTTCGTTCCCTACCTGGACGATCTCTACCACTACAACGACGCCAACTTCATGAAGGAAGTCGAGCCCGAACCGGCCGAGGCGGCCACGTCCAAGGCTTGAAGCGTCGTCATCGGCCGTGGTCTGGCGCCTGCCGGGCCATGGCCTTCACTGGAAGGAGCAAGGCGTGAGCAAATTGTTGATCGATGGCCAATGGGTCGAGGCGGTCGGTGGCGAGACCATCGATGTCATCGACCCC
>JAMNYN010000159.1 GCA_023622805.1 Pseudomonadota bacterium
GGCCAGCAGTTGCTCCAGGCCGGCTTCGGCATGGTCCGCACCCGCCCCGGCTTGCGCCTGGCCGGACGCGGCCCGGCCGGACGCGGCCCGGCCGGATGCGGTCAGGCTGTAGCGGTAAAACGCCAGCCCTTGGGCGCGCAGCGCGTCATGGGTGTCGGGAAAGGCCGAGAACACCTGCTCCAGTCGTTGCGAATAGTCGGGCGCGGCGCTGCCGGCATTGCCCATGTCGCGCACTTCGGTGAGCAACGCGTCATAAAGGGCGCGGCCCTTGCGGGTCAGCGCGACGCCACGCTGTTCGATCTCGCCGAAGCGCGCGGTATGGGCGCCCTCGCCGTCGGTAAAGCACACCGTTTCCTGCAGCGCCTTGAAGCTGGTCTGGCGCAGCAGGATGGGGCAGTTGCGGCGCGGCGGGCCTTCGACCACGTCCTTGGCGTCCATGCCGCGCGCGGGCATCGCGGCCTGGGCGGCGTCTATGTCCAGCGTGCGCGGCGTCAGATGATTGATGTGCGGCCCGTGAAAGCACACCACGTCCGCCACCAGGCGGTGCGATGTCTGCAGCGCGCGGTAGGTGCCGGCGTCCACCGTGGCCGTGCGGTGCCAGCGGAAGGTTTCCAAAGCTTCATGCACGAAGGCGTCGGCGTCCGCGGCGGACAGCCCGCCCTCGGTTTCACACTGTGCTATCAGCTCCAGCACCCGAGGCGTGAAGATGCTGCGCCGTGCCAGGATGTCGGCGGCCTTCTGGCGCAGCGCCGGGTCCGCAATCAGCTCCAGCCGCAGCAGCGAGGTGAACACCCGAAAGGGGTTGACCAGCAGCGCGGCATCGCCCACCGGGCGGAAGGCCGTCGAATGCACGGGAACACCCGCCACCGACAAATCGTAGTAGCCCACGGGTTCCATGCCCATGACGGCGAACAGACGCCGCAACGTTCCCAGTTCGACCGCCGTGCCAACGCGGATGGCGCCGTGGCGCTCCACATCCAGGCGCTCCAGCTCCCCCGCATGCGCCATCTGGGCCCGCAGCGCGGGCTCGGCGCTAAGCGCGAGGCTGTTGATATCGGCCACCAGATCCGCAAGGGCCCCGTACTGCGGCACTTCCTGTCTATACATGGCCGACATGGCGTGCGAGAAACGCGCACGGACCTGGTCTGTACCGACAAAGGAGGAGTTGCTGTTCATATTGCTCATCATGTAACCAAAGATGGCAGGGGCTGCGCGCCCCCGCCGTTGCCGATTCAATCCACTGTTGCGCCGGAGGCTTTCACAATGTCGCCCCACTTCACGCGGTCACGCTTGAGGATTTCGGCGAACTCCGTACGCGTTGTCGGGCTGGGCTCCGCGCCCACTTCGCGCATCTTGGCCTGCACCACCGGCAGCTGCAAAACCCGCACCAGGTCTTCGTTGATCTTCTTCGTGACGGCATCCGGCGTCTTGCTGGGCGCCAGCACGCCAAACCACGGTCCGGCGTCGTAATCGGGCAGTCCGGCGGCGGCGGCAATCGTGGGAACGTCTGGCAGCGCTGGCGAGCGCACCGCGGTGGTCACGGCCAGCGCCTTCAGCTTGCCGGAGCGAATGAACGCCAGCGAAGAAGGAAGGTTGTCGAACATCACGTCGACACTGCCTCCCAGCAGGTCGGCCAGGGCCGCACTGCTTCCCTTGTAGGGGATATGGCTCATTTCGACCTTGGTCATGCGCTGGAAAAGCTCGCCGACCAGATGGGTCGACGTGCCCGCACCCGCCGAAGCCATGTTCACGCTTTTCGGGTGGGCTTTGGCATAGGCGACGAGATCGGCCAGGGTCTGGATGCGCGCGCGCTCGGCAAACACCGGCGAGATCACCAGCACATTCGGCACGCGGGCAATCAGGGAGACTGGGGAGAAGTCCGTTTCGGCGTTGTAGGCGATTTTTTTGTACAGCGCCGGATTGATGGCGAACTCGCCGACGGAGCCGACCAAAAGCGTATAGCCGTCCGCCTGAGAATTGGCGGCAACGCTGGTGCCGACCATGCCTGCGGCGCCGGAGCGGTTATCGACCACCACGGGTTGCTTCCACAGCAGTGACAGCTGGTCGCCGACGACTCGCGTCACCATGTCGGTAGAGCCTCCCGCCAGATACGGGACGATGATGCGCACCGGCTTGTCAGGAAACGGTGCGGCCACCGCGAATGCTGAAACCAGTGTGCCGGCAACTACGCTGGCTTGGACGAGAGAACGGACGAGGCGCTTCATTTTTTATTTCCTTGTGGGTTGGGTCGGGTTGCTCGGCACCGACATCACACGCTCTGTAGAGCGGTGACAGGCGGAATCATTGCTCATCAAGCGAACTGTCAAAAGCGAATTATTTACCTACAATGATGACCAAAAGTCATCAAGTAGATCGCCATGAGACAACGCATTCCCAGCCTCAGCAGCCTGCGCGCATTCGAGGCTGCGGCCTCGCACCTCAATCTGCGCCGCGCGGCAAAAGACCTGTTCATCACAGAAAGCGCGGTATCGCGACAAATCATTGCGCTGGAAAAATTCCTGGGAGTGGAGTTGTTTCGACGGGCCAACAAGCGCGTGACGCTGACCTCGGCCGGCGCCGCATACAACACCCTCGACCTGATGGCCCACCAGGGGTCCGGGGGAATCATCGAGCTGGCTTGCGTCCCCACGCTCGCCGTCGAGTGGTTGATTCCACGACTGCCCGACTTCTACGCGAAGCACCCCCAAGTGGTCGTCAACATCAGTGCCATGACAAGCATCTTTTTCTTTGACGGCGCGCCATACGATGCATCCATCCATTTCGGCTCGGATGTCTATCCGGGAGCGCGTACCGACCTGATGTTCGGCGAGGAGTCGATCGTGGTCTGTCGCCCTGACTATTTCGCGGGCAGAACGACGGTGTCCGAGCTGGAAGTGGCCACCGCCCCCCGGCTGCACCTCGCTTCGCGCGCCCTCGACTGGAAGCTTTGGATAGAGTCCGCAGGCATAGACCTGGCCAATCCCATGGGCGGCGCGCGCTTCGAGCACCACACCATGGTCATCAGCGGGGTGCTCGCTGGCCTGGGCGTAGGCCTGGTTCCGCGCTTCCTGGTCGAGCAATATCTGGTCAAGGGCCAACTGCTCTCGCCGGTAAAGCACTTCTTGCGTTCGCCCAACGCTTACTACTTCGTGACTCCCGACTCTCGCCCCATGAGCGACGCGGTGGCAAGGCTGCGGGAGTGGCTGCTCGAAGCGGCCCATGATTTCGCCGGCGCCTAGCGCGGCCATTGACGCTCATCACGCAGCGGGATATTGACGATCGGCATGCGGCATGAAATGCCCCGAAACAAGGTCGGGGCGACATTCAGCCAGCACTTTTGCGCTGCGACAGGCCTTGGCGCGCACTGCGCGATGGCAGCGGCGTATGACAATGAGGCGTGCCAGACCCGGGAAAACGAGGGGGAAATGGCCTTCCCCGGGGCCTCGGAGGCATTTACAGTGCACTAGCGCAACAATTCGAGGCAAAAAAGCGCTTGCGCTACTTGGAAAGCGGAAAATTTCCCAGTAGCATCTGCTGAGCCGATAAGAAGCACACGCTTGGCATTGGTCAAGAATTCTCACCCAACTAGGAAAAGCAACATGGCAACTGCAAAGAAGGCACCGGCCGCAGCATCTGCGACACCCGCTAAGAAACGCACCCCCAACGCCGCCTTCATGAAACCGCTGACCCCCAGCCCGGCCCTGGCCGCGGTCGTGGGTTCGGCTCCGCTGCCACGCACGGAAGTCATCAGCAAGCTGTGGGTCTACATCAAGGCTCACAAGCTTCAGGACGAAGCCAACAAGCGCATGATCAATGCCGACGCCAAGCTCAAGGAAGTCTTTGGCAAGCCCCAAGTTTCGATGTTCGAAATGGCAGGCCTGATTGGCAAGCACGTGAAGTAATTCACGCGTGCCTCGAAAAGCCGGCTACACGCCGGCTTTTTTTCGTCCGGAAAAAGGGGAAATTGCCAGAATCGTTGCGAAAAACAAACGCAAGCAATGCGAATTAATCGCATTTCTATTTATGATTCGCATCGACTGCAAGGAGACACACAAAAGGGAAATTTCCTGACACGCCCCGCCGTTGCGTATCCGACAACCCCCCCTGTGCCCTCTGAGCCAACGCATTCCTTTTCCGGAGATTTACCTTGAAAAAAACCGCCATCACGTCGGACGCCGCCCTCGGCCCCGTCGCCTTTCCTGCGTCCACAGCCGACAAGGCCTTGCTGCCTCTGGGCGCGTTGATGCTTGCAGCTTCCGTCAGCAGTTGGGCCCAGGCGCCGGAAGCTCCTGAAGCGACCATGGGCACGGTGACCGTGCGTGAGGCTGCGGAAGTGCAGAGCAAGGACACGCTGCGCGTCAAGCAGACCACGGTCGGCAAAGGCAAGCAGGACATCAAGGACATCCCCCAATCGGTGACGGTGTTCACCGAGCGCCTGATGACCGACCGCAACCAGGATGACCTGCGTGAAGTGCTGCGCACCACGGCCGGCGTCACTTTCCAGGCCGGCGAAACCGGCGAAGAAGACGTGCGCCTGCGCGGTTTCTCCCTGGGCCAGGCCGGCGACATCTACGTCGACGGCATGAAGGACGCTCCGCTGTACGAGCGCGACACCTTCAACAATGACCGCGTCGAAGTGCTCAAAGGCTCGGCCTCCATGCTGTTTGGCAAGGGCTCGACCGGCGGTGTGGTCAACCAGGTCAACAAGGCCCCTCTGTTGATCGACCAGCACGAAGCTTCGTACACCCTGGGCACCGGCCAAACCCACCGTCTGCTGGGCGACTTCAACTTCAAGACCGGAGAGAACTCTGCCTTGCGTGTGAACGCCATGATTCACAACTCGGACAACTATGGCGCAACGCAAGACAAGCGCGGTATCGCCCCGACGTTCTCCTGGGGCATCGGTACGCGCGACGAGTTCTCGGTCGGCCTGTACTACCTGGACATCAAGGGTCGCCCCAACTACAACAGCCCCTGGATCGCCAGCAACGGCCGTATCGTTCCCACGCTGCCCGCCAAGAACTATTACGGCCTCAACAGCGACCACCTCAACACCTCGGCCCAATACCTGACCCTGGGTCACATCCACCGCTTTGACAATGGCGGCGAGCTGCAGACACGCCTGCGCCACGGCACGTACAAGCGCGACCTGCTGGCCAGCGTAATCGGCTTTGCAGGCACCCGCCCTACATCGTTGGATCAGATCAACTCCAGCACCTTGCTTTCGCGCACCTCCAAGGGCCGCATCGGCGAAAGCACGATGACGCAAGTTCAGAGTGACTACACCAATGAGTTCAACTGGGGCGGCAAGAAGCACCAGATCATCGCCGGACTGGACTACTACCATGACGACGCGGACCG
>JAMNYN010000142.1 GCA_023622805.1 Pseudomonadota bacterium
AGTTTTGTCTTTCCTGATTCGTAACGATACAGTTGCGTTGGATTGATGCCCGCCAGTTCGGCAAGCAACACTTGCGAGATACGAAGATTTTCGCGGCAGTTCTTGATCCGCTCAGAAACATGGGTGTCGCCAGACATACATTTTGCCTTTCAATAGACAGCGTTCGTGAATGACCGGATGTCGCGCACTTGTCACCGCAGTGATGCACGGTAGGGACGCGTTTTTCCAGCGACAGCCTGGTCACCAGTATGGATTTTACCGCCTGGGCGTGCGACTGCGGCATCCCCTTGTTTCAAACTCCATCCACTCAGCCTGGGTGGATGGAAACTGCTGACTTGCCAGGAACAACTCATGGCCTGAGGCTGGGTACCAGGACGGCGGCGCCGTCGAAGCGCCCGGCGCGCAAGTCTGCCAGCGCCTCGTTGGCCTGCAGCAGCGGATAGGCCAATGGCGCCGTCTTGAGGTTGAAACGTTCCGCCAGCGCCATGAATGCCAAGCCGTCGGCGCGCGTCAGGTTGGCCACCGAGCGCACGCTGCGTTCTCCCCACAGCAAAGAGTATGGCATGGCGGGCATGTCGCTCATGTGGATGCCGGCGCAGACTACCGTGCCCCCTTTGGCGCAGGCGGCCAGCGCCAGTGGCACCAAAGCGCCATCCGGGGCGAACAGGATGGCCGCATCCAGCGCTACGGGGGCCGGCCCTGTCGATGCGCCCGCCCATGCGGCCCCCAACGAGCGGGCGAAACGCTGCGTGCGCATGTCTCCATCGCGCGTGAAAGCGTAGACCTCGCGCCCTTGGGCTAGCGCCAGTTGCGCCACGATGTGTCCGGCAGCGCCGAAGCCGTAAATGCCGAGCCTGCGCGCTGCACCCGTCATGGCATAGGCACGGTAGCCTATGAGTCCTGCGCACAGCAGCGGTGCTGCATGCACATCGTCATGACTATCGGGTAGCGGCAGGCAGTAGCGGGCGTCGGCCAACACGTACTCGGCATAGCCGCCATCGCGGTCGTAGCCGGTGAAACGGGCGGCATCGCACAGGTTTTCCCGGCCAGAGCAACAATACGCGCAGGCGCCACAACTGCCAGCCAGCCAGGGCACGCCCACGCGCGCTCCGATCCGCAGATTGTTTACTCCGGCTCCGACGGCAACCACCGCGCCGACAATTTCATGTCCTGGCACGACTGGCCTGCGGTGCGCGGGTAGTTCACCATCGAGCAGGTGCAGATCCGTGCGGCAGACGCCACAGGCCAGCACGCGCAGGAGCACATCTTGCCCCATTGGTGCGGGTACCGGGCGGTCCAGTGCCTGCAGCTGCGCGCCAGGGCCACCGTGTTCCAGCACCATTGCCCGCATGGCAGCTCCTTCCGTTCAATCTCAGGCATTGTGGACTTATTTCGGCATTGCCGACGCTTCGCTCAGCGCTTGTTGCAAGGGCAGGGCGTGCGGATCTTCAATGTTTCCTGCAGCAAAATCCTTTGGCGACAAGCTGCGTCCGTAAAAGGCATCGGTCAACTGCTGGTTGAATCGGATGTTGCTCAGTCCCACGGCCACGACATCGCCAAACAGGCCTTTTGTTCCGCTCCAGGCCACGACGTCGCCGATGCCGACCGTGCCCTGCGCCATTTTCCTCCAATTGACCACGGTCAGGCCCGCTGCGGCGTTGAGGGAAAAGTTATTTTTCTTCATGACCGCGTTGATGGCTTTATCATTGTTCAAGACCATCACGAGGGGGCCGCCTTCGGCGCCGGCCTGTAAACCCAGCGTCAAGCCGCCCAGGTTGTAGAAGGCGGGTCCGCCCCAGCTGCCATCGGGACGCCTGACGAGCAGCAGTCCGCCGCCCCCTTGAGCACCCACCCCCAGCGCGGCGCGGCCATACGACGGAATGATCAACATGCCCTTGGCTTGTTGCAGCAATGGCTGTATGCGCGCATCGGCCTGCAACTGGTGTACCACAGGAATGGCGGCTTCAACGCGCTTGTTGGCGCTCTCCATCGCCTTGCTGGCGAGATCGGGCGCACTGCTTTGCTTGCTGTCGCTTTGCGCCACAGCGCCCCCCGACGCCAGCAGCATGAACAAACAGGCAGCGGCGGCCTGGCGATAGTGATTCCCGATAGACATGGCAATTCCCTCCGTAGTGGGTGCTGATTTGTGCTCACGATGTGACCGTTCATCATGCTAGCGCCGCTTGTCCATCATTGACCATGATCCAGATCACTGTTCCTGGTCGGGCAAGGCCGTGCACCGCATGCGCCGGGGGCATTTCTCTAGAGTGCAAGGTCTTCAGATCCGTTCGATATTCGAGCGTTCCGGATAGGCTTGTCAAGCGGTATCATCCTGATAGTGGCGGTCTTCGCACTGCCAGTCGGAGACCGGTCACAAGCGCTACCGCATCTCGCATCATGACGATGCCCCTTGTGATCAGGGCCTTGAAGATTGCCCCATGCCGCCGCGTATTGCCCGTGCCGTCAGGCCGCGACCAGTCCATTTAGTCTGAGAGGGATTGATCTATGTCATACAGCGCCAGTGACGTGACTGCCCGCAGTCGCGTACATTGGATGGCAGTCGCTCCGTTTGCCTGCATGAGCGCGTCGACCGAAGCTGGCCTAACATTGACCGGATTGCCTCCATGGGAGTAGTCTTCATGCAACGAACCGCACTCGTCACTGGTGGCACCCGAGGCCTGGGCAAAGCCATCTCCCTCGCATTGCAAGCGGGCGGCCACCGGGTCGCCGCCGTCTACCACTGCAATGCGGACGCTGCCAGCACCTTTTCCGAGGCGACAGCGATTCCCGTGTTCCGATGGGATGT
>JAMNYN010000190.1 GCA_023622805.1 Pseudomonadota bacterium
CTGGCGTTCGCGCAGGGCGGCCCGCGGCTTGAAGTGTCGGTGCCCGTGCTGACGGGCGCGCAGATGCAGGCGCTGGCGCAGCGCGTGCGCCAGGCCGCGGACCGCCATCTGCGGAACATGCCCGTGGCCGAGATCATCGACGCCATCGACCGCGCGATCGCCCGTTTGCTCGACCGCAATGATCCGTTTCGCCGCCAGGCCGAGACCTGGCTGCCCGTGGTCAGCGGCTATGACGCCGACATGGTGCGGCTGGGGCTGACGGGGTTTTTCAAGACATTCCGCGCCGCGCAGCTGCGGCGCTTCGTGGCCGAGGACTTTGCCAATCCTGGCGTGCTCGACGGCTTTCAGCCCGCGCCCAAGGGCGGTGCGGTGCGCGCTTTCGGGCCCGATCTGCTGGTGCACAGCTGGGCCGGCAATGTGCCTGCGCTGTCGCTGTGGAGCCTGCTTTGCGGCCTGCTGGTCAAGGCGCCGAGCATTGGAAAACTCGCCAGCGCCGAGCCGTTGTTCGCGGGTTGGTTCGCGCGACTGCTGGCGCAAGTCCATCCGCCGCTGGCCGATTGCCTGGCCGTGGTCTGGTGGGACGGCGCGGGCGGCGAGACCGGTGCGGGCGCCGAAGGCGCGGCCGCGCTTTACGCCCAGGCCGACACGGTGCTGGCCTATGGCGGCAATGCATCGCTGGATGCGCTGCGCCGGCGCCTGCCCGTGACCACGCGCTTTCTGCCGCATGGGCACAAGCTGGGTTTCGGCCTGGTCGGCGCGGCCGCGCTGGACATGCTCAAGGCGCCCGCCGTCGCGCGGCTCGCGGCCTGGGATGTGATGCGCTACGACCAGCAGGGCTGCTACTCGCCCCATGTGTTCTATGTGGAGCGCGGCGCGGCGGTGTCGCCGCGCGCCTTTGCTGACTATCTTGCGGCCGAGCTGGCCAATCTGCAGCGGCGCTTTGCGCGCCGGCCGCTGGAGCTGGAGGAGGGCGCTGCCGTCGCCAAATGGCAGCAGGCCGTGGAGTGGCGCGCGCCTTCGGGCGATGAAGACCTGCTGATCGGCCCGGTCGACGCGGCCTGGAGCGTGGCCTACAGCGACAGCCTGCAGCCGCTGGCGCCCACGGCCTTGTACAGAACGATTGCCGTGGTCGGCGTGGACAGTCTGGATGCCGTCGTGCCCGTGGTCGCTGCGCAGCGCGAATTCCTGCAGACCGCGGGTATCGCTGCCGGGCCCGAGGATTTGTACCGGCTGGCCGGCCTGCTGGGTGCGGCCGGCGTGACGCGCATCAGCGCCATTGGCGCCATGAGCATGCCCGAAGCCGGCTGGCACCACGACGGGCGTTTCAATCTGCTGGACTTGGTGCGCATGACCGAGATCGAGCAGTCGGCGGAGATCGCGGCGCAGCCGTTCGCTTCGTATGCGGATTGACCATGGCCTTTCTTGACATTGAACAGGTGGTGTTCACCTATCCCGGCCGCTCGCCCGTGGTGAATGGCGTGGATTGGCGCATGCAGGCCGGGGACTTTCACTGCCTGCTGGGCCGCAGCGGCTGTGGCAAGACCACCTTGCTCCAGCTGGCCGCGGGCCTGTTGCGCCCGCAGTCGGGGCACATCGTGCTGAGCGGCGGCGAACTGGCCGCGCCCGGCCCGCAACTGGGCTTCATGTTCCAGGCGCCCACGCTGCTGGACTGGCACAGGGTGCTGGGCAATGTGTTGCTGCCCGTGTCGCTGCAGCGCAAGCCCACGCCGCAGGACGAGGCGCGCGCGCTGCAACTGCTGCGGCAGCTGGGCCTGGCCGCCCATGCGCACGACTATCCGCGCCAGTTGTCGGGCGGCCAGCAAAGCCGCGTGGCGCTCGCCCGGGCCTTGATCCTGGAGCCGCCGTTGCTGCTGCTCGACGAGCCTTTTGCCGCGCTCGACGCCATCACGCGCGCCGAGCTGCAGGACGACTTGCTGCGCACCTGCCGCGAACTGGGCACCACGGTGCTGTTCGTGACGCACGACATCAACGAAGCGGTGTATCTCGGCGACCGCATCGCGCTGATGCAGGGCGGGCGCATCGTCGACGACATCCAAATCACGCTGCCCGCGCCGCGCACCCAAGCCCTGCGCCACGGACCGGCCTTCAACGAAATCTGCGCGCGCGTGCGCGCCTCAATGGACAGGGCCAGCGCATGAACCCCACGCCACTGCAGGCACGGATCATGTCCGCTGCGCTTTTGCTGGTTTTGCTGGGCCTGTGGGAACTGGCGGTGCGGCAATGGGGCCTGTCGGCCCTGGTACTGCCCGCGCCCTCGGCCGTGGCGGCCGCGCTGTGGACGGGGCTGGCCTCTGGATATTTCTGGCCGCACATCGTCGCCACGCTGCAGGCCCTGGTGCTGGGCCTGGCAGCGGGCAGCGTCGTCGGCCTGCTTGTCGGCATGGCGCTGGCCGAGTCGGCGCTGCTGGAGCGCGTGCTCAAGCCCTATGTGGTGGTCAGCCAGGTCGTGCCCAAGCTCGCGCTGGCGCCGCTGTTCGTGCTGTGGTTTGGCTTCGGCCTGCTGCCCACGGTGCTGATCACGGCGTTGATCTGCTTTTTTCCGCTGATGGAAAACACGCTGACCGGCCTGCGCCAGGTCGATGCCCAGCGGTTGCAACTGTTTCGCATGCTGGGCGCCACGCGCCTGCAGACGCTGCTGCGCCTCAAACTTCCCACCGGCCTGCCCGCCATTCTTGCCGGCCTGCGCGTGGCCGGGGTGCGGGCGCTGGTCGGCGTCGTGGTCGCCGAGTTCATGGGCGCGAGCCAGGGTCTGGGCGCCGTGGTGATTGCCGCCCAGGGAATGA
>JAMNYN010000193.1 GCA_023622805.1 Pseudomonadota bacterium
CTGGTACCGCAAGGCGGCCGAACGCGGTGACGGCGGCGCGATGGTGAATATCGGCTTTGCCTATGAGAAAGGCATGCACGGTCTGCCGCAAAACGATGGGATCGCGCTGCAGTGGTACCGCAAGGCCGCAGCGCTGGACGAGACGCGTGCGATGAGCAACATTGGTGTCTTTACCGAGTCAGGGCGCGGCGGCATCCCAAAGGACCTGGCAGCTGCCTCCGAGTGGTACCGAAAAGCCGCCGAGCTTGGCGATGATCTGGCTCAGTTCAATCTCGCCAACAATTATCGGACGGGGCGGGGCGTGCCCAGGGATGAGGCGCAGGCCCTCGTGTGGTACCGCAAGGCCGCTGCCAACGGCAATGCAAAGGCCCAGGGCTATGTCAATGCCCGCGATGCCATGGAAGCCAAGTAAGGTTTGCGCCAGAGCCTCCTAGCGGCTGAATGGGGACGCCAGTGGAGCGATGGAGCGGATCTTGCGTTGAACATGGGCGTGCTAACTTTCCGGGATGTCCTCATGGATGCACAGATAGTTGCCTTCCGTGTCCTTGAACCAGGCGGCTTTTTTGAGTGGCTTAAGTCGCACGCCTGGAAAGCGTGTGTGGGTTTATCCCCACCGCGGGTTCGAATCCCGCCCTCGCCGCCAAAACACAAACCCCCGTCTAGCAATAGGCGGGGGTTTTCTGTTTGCGTGCATTTTTACATGTAACCGGCAGTGAAGCGTGGAGAGGCTCCATCAGCGTGGGTCTGTGTTGCGATGGCCTGTGAGGTCGCGCAGGCCTCTTCGGCTCAAGCGTCCATATTCGTGACGACGACGAGTACTTCCGTGTCTTCCTCCATCCCGCGCAGCCGGTGGTGGACTCTGCCCGGAAACTGGGAAAAGTCACCGCGTCGCAGCAGCACGGATTGGGTGGGCAGTTCGACTTCAACGCAACCCGACAGGACGAACAGCAGTTCTTCGCCGCCGTGGTGCGCATCGCTGTGCATCACTTCGAGGTGCGCGAGGCGAACGATGAATGCGCTGGAGTGCACATCGCCGGGGCGCGACAAAGGGAAGAACTCATAGGCGCCCTCGACGGCCTGCGCGGCCTTGCTGGCGATCCGGTCACCCGCACGCACCACATGCACGAGATCTCCTTGCGGGGCTTCGCCGAGCAATGCCGCCACCGAGGTTCCCAACGACTTTGCCAAGCGCATGAGGGAGGAGACGGACAGCGATTTTTCACCCCGCTCATACCGCGACAGGTGGCCTTTGCTCAGTCCGACTTCCAGCGCCAACTGTTCGAGCGTCAGGTTGCTGCGCCGGCGCAGAAGGCGTACGAGGGCGCCTGAACTCGGCGCCGCGGGCAGTGGATCATTCTTGCGCATGGCAAAGCGCTCTTGTGGATGGCATAGCTGGGATCATCACGGATGTGTGCGGGTTGCGGAGTTCTCAAGGCTGCGGAAATTGTCCCGCATACGACATCATGCCTTCGTGTCCCTGCGAAGGTGATTTCAGGTGCGAAGCATCACAAGAATAGCTGAAAACCCCTATAGCGCTTGCCACTCTATGGGTTGCAAAATCGCCCCAAAGGACAACGAGGTTGTCTAAAGGAGCTGAAATTGACAACTCTTACCGAAAGCGTTGATGGCCACGTCGCCACGGCGCATGCCAGCAACCCCAATCTGACGAAGGTCGCGGCCGCCACCATGGTTGGTAGTGCGATCGAGGCCTTTGACTTCATCGCCTACGGCACGGCGTCCGCTCTGGTGTTCAACAAGCTTTTCTTTCCCTCCTTTGACCCCTCGGTCGGGACACTGGCTGCGTTCGGCGCATTTGCCAGTGGGCTGCTCGCCCGGCCTATCGGAGGGATCATTTTTGGCCACTACGGCGATCGTATCGGGCGCAAATCGATGCTCACGCTGAGCCTTCTTCTCATGGGCATCTGCACGGTGCTGATTGGCTTGCTGCCGACCTACGAGTCCATCGGCATGTGGGCTGCCGTGCTCCTGATCCTGCTGCGCGTGGGGCAGGGACTGTCATTCGGCGGCGAACTGGGGGGCGCCATGTTGATGGCCGTCGAGCATGCCCCGCCCAAATGGCGATCATTCTTCGGCAGCCTGCCCCAGGCAGGCACACCCGTTGGGCTGTTGCTGTCATCTGGTGCCTTTGCATTGGCGAGCACCCTGCCAGAATCGGCCTTCATGAGTTGGGGCTGGCGCATGCCTTTTCTGGCCAGCGCCATCCTCATCGCGGTCGGCGTCTTCATCCGAATGAAAGTCGCCGAATCTCCGGAGTTTGCGAAAGTGAAGGCGCACCAGCAGACCGCCGTCTTCCCCGCGCGCGATCTGGTGCTCCGCCATCTGCGGCCCCTCTTGCTCACCATGGGTGCCAAGATCGGTGAAGTCACGCTGTACTACACGATCGCCGTCTTCTCGATTTCCTATGCAACGACACGCCTGGGGTTCTCCCGTGGCGACGCGCTGACGGCTTTGATGATCGGGGCCGCCTGCCAGATCGTGACCATCCCGTTCTTCGGCTGGCTGGCCGACAAGGTCGGAGCGCGCAGGCTTTATGTCTGTGGGGGGATGTTGCTGGCCGTTGCCGCCATTCCCCTGTTCCAGGGACTGGGGAGTGGTTCGCTCACCGCGTACACCGTATCCACCGTCATCGCTCTGTCCATCTGTTACGCCATCATGTTCGGACCCCAGTCCAATCTGTTCGGAGCGCAATTTCCCGCTGAACTGCGCTACTCCGGGATTTCCATCGGCATCCAGTTTGCCGCAGCCATTGGCGGCGGATTCGCCCCTCTGATCGCGA
>JAMNYN010000432.1 GCA_023622805.1 Pseudomonadota bacterium
GCCACGGGAAGACACTGCGGGCATGTGTAGCTCCTGTTTGCGGCTCAGTGGCCCGAAGCAGAGCTGCTGGCGGTGGCGCCCACATTGCGCTGCAGGATGTTGGAGAACTCTTCGATGAAGGTGTCGAGCTGGTTGGCGATGCGGTCGATCTGGTGGGCGTAGCGGTTGTAGGCCGTGACGGCGGGAATCGCCGCGAACAGGCCCATGGCCGTGGCTGCCAGGGCTTCGGCAATGCCGGGCGCCACGGTGGCCAGCGTGACCTGCTCCATGCTGGCAAAGCCGGTGAAGGCATGCATCACGCCCCACACGGTGCCGAACAGGCCGACGTAGGGCGAGACCGAGCCGACGGTGCCCAGAAAGGCCAGACTGGCTTCGATTTCGTCCATTTCACGCTGCAGGCTGGCGCGCATGGCGCGGCGCGTGCCGTCCATCAGCGTGGCGACATCGGCGATGCGGCGCTCGCGCAGTTTCTGGTATTCGCGCATGCCGCTGGCGAAAATGCGCTCCATGGGGCCGCCGCGCTTGGCGTTCTGCGTGGCCGAGGTGTAGAGGTCGTTGAGGCTGGTGCCCGACCAGAACTCCTGCTCGAAAGCGTCGTTGAACATGCGCACGCGCTTGAGCAGCGCCGATTTGCGAAAAATCGTGGCCCAGCTCGCCACCGAAGCGACGACCAAGGCCAGCATGACCAGTTGCACCACCCAGCTGGCTTCCAGGACCAGGCTGAATATGGACATATTTTGGGAATTCATGAAAGTTGTTCCAGAAGGCTGTTCGGTATTCTTGTGGGGCGCATGCTCGCGCCGTCGACCCAGCCGATGCGTACGGAGGCTTCACACAGCAGCAGTGACGCATCGCTGGCGCCAGCAGCGGATTGTAGGAATGCTTGCTGGTGTATTGTCAGCGACGCGCGGCCGCTGGCTTGTAAACGAGCGGTAACCAAAAGTTGGTCGTCGAGGCGCGCTGGGCGGTGGTAGTCGATCTGCGCCTGGGTGACGACGAACATGGCGCCGGTCTGATCGCGCAGTTTTTGCTGCTCGATGCCCAGCGAACGCAGCCATTCGGTGCGCGCGCGCTCGAAGTACTTGAGGTAGTTGGCATAGAAGACGATGCCGCCGGCATCGGTGTCTTCCCAGTAGATGCGCACAGGAAAAGCGAAATCCATGCGGTGTCAGCCCAGCAAGGCGCGCAGGCGGCGCACGGCCTCCTGCAGCTGGGGCATGGAGTTGGCGGTGGAGAAACGCACGAACTGCCCGGTCTCGGCCGTGCCGAAATCACGCCCCGGCGTGATCGCCAGGTGAGCGCGCTGCATGACGGCATAGGCGAAATCCCAGCTGCCTTCGACACCCAGCTTGCGTGCGGCGTCAGTGCAGTCGGCCCAGGCGTAGAACGCGCCGTCGGGCATGACCGGCACGCGCAGGCCCAGCTTTTCCAGCTCGGGAATGAAGTAGTCGCGCCGGGCCTTGAACTCGGCGCGGCGGCGTTCGTATTCGGCGATGCTGTCCGGCTCGAAACAGGCCAGGGCCGCGTGCTGGGAAATGGTGCTGGCGCAGATGAACAGGTTTTGCGCCACACGTTCTATGGCCGGCACCAGCGCTTCGGGCACGACCATCCAGCCCAGGCGCCAGCCGGTCATGTTGAAGTACTTGCTGAAGCTGTTGATGCTGATCAGGTCTTCGCCCAGCGCGAGCGCGGTCTGGGAGAAGGCCGGGTCGTAGGACAGGCCCAGGTAGATCTCGTCGATGATGGTCAGGCCGCCGCGCGACTGCACCACGTCGTGGATGCGGCGCAGCTCGTCGGGCGCGATCGAAGTGCCCGTGGGGTTGGACGGCGAGGCCAGCAACACGCCGCGGGTCTTGTCGCCCCAGGCCGCCGCGACCTTGTCTGCGCTGAGCTGGTAGCGCTCGGCGGCCGTGGTCGGGATCAGCACCGCCGTGCCTTCCGCCGCACTGACGAAGTGGCGGTTGCACGGGTAGCTCGGGTCGGGCATGAGGATTTCATCGCCGGCATTGATCAGCGCCAGGCAGGCCAGCTGCAGCGCGGCCGAGGCGCCGGCCGTCACGACAATGCGGCGTGCCGGCACATCCACGCCAAAGCGCTGGGCATACCAGCCGCTGATGCGCTCGCGCAGCGCGTCCAGGCCCAGGGCCGGCGTGTACTGGGTCTTGCCTTCGGCCACGGCCTGCGCCGCGGCCTGTTGCACCAGGGGCGGGGCGGTGAAATCGGGCTCGCCGATGTTCAGGAAGATCATCGGCTCGCTGGTGTGGGCCACTTCGCGTGCCAGGGCCTGTGCCGCCTTGGCCACTTCCATCACATAAAACGGCTCAATGCGTTGGGCGCGTGTCGAAATTTGCATGGGTCAGGGCCTGTTAATACTATTTTTGCCAGTGCGAACAAGACAAAACCGCGCCAATCTAGGCGCGTGAGGACGCCCAGGCTGGCCGCCAGGGCTAGGAGCGCAACGACGAGTGGCACGGTTTTGTCCCGTTCCCTTCGGGTTGCGATGAAAAAGGGCCATCCACGTCGTTGCCATGCTTCGCTGGGGGGGGATCCCCAGCTTCGTTTGGCGCCTAGCGCCTGGCCCTTTTTGATCGCAACGCATTGGTAAAAATAGTATTAACAGGCCCTAGGCCCGCAGACAGCGGGCATTAACAGGACAGGGCCGCAAGGCCGGGGGAACGTTGGCCGGGCGCGGGGTCTGCGAAAGGACCTGCGCGCCCATGGTGCAGATGTCAGCCGGCGGCTTGCTTGCCCTTGTCGGCGGCGACTTCGAGGCTGCGCAGCTTGGGC
>JAMNYN010000293.1 GCA_023622805.1 Pseudomonadota bacterium
AGAACGGAGCCTATCAAGTGGCAGGATCTCTTAATCGCTTGCGGGTGCTGGACCTCACCCGTGTACTGGCGGGTCCGTGGTGCACACAAATGCTGGCCGACCTGGGTGCCGATGTCATCAAGATCGAGCGCCCCCAGGTGGGTGACGACACGCGGCATTGGGGGCCGCCCTGGATTGCCGATGCTCAGGCGCAGGCCACGGGCGATGCGTCCTATTTCAGCTCGGCCAACCGCAACAAGCGCTCGGTGGCCATCGATCTGTCGAGCGCACAAGGCCAGGCCTTGGTGCGGGCACTGGCGCGCGAAAGCGACGTGCTGGTGGAGAACTTCAAGGTCGGCGATCTGGCCCGCTACGGCCTGTCCTACGAGGACCTGCGCAAGGAAAATCCGCGCCTGGTCTATTGCTCGGTCACCGGCTACGGCCAGACCGGCCCGTATGCGGATCGGCCGGGTTACGACTTCATCTTCCAGGGCGAAGGCGGGCTGATGAGCATCAACGGGCTGCCGGACGGTGTGCCCGGCGGCGGGCCGGTGAAGACGGCGATCGCCATCACCGACGTGCTGGCCGGGCTGAATGCCACCATCGGCATTCTCGCGGCGCTGGAGAGCCGCCACGCCACAGGCCAGGGCCAGCATGTCGACGTGGCCTTGCTCGACACCATCGTGCACTTCGGCGCCAACCAGATCGCCAGCTACTTCGCCACCGGCGAAATCCCCCGGCGCTGGGGCAACCAGCATCCCAATCTGACGCCCTACCAGACCTTTGCCACCTCCGACGGCCACCTGCTGGTCGGCTGCGGCAACGACGGCCAGTTCCGCAAGCTGTGCGCCGTGCTGCAGTGCCCGGAGCTGGCGGCGGATGCGCGTTTTGTCGCCATGTCGGGCCGCAACACGCACCGCGATGCCCTGGCGCAGGCGCTGGGCGCGGTCTTCGCCACGCAGACGCAGGCGCACTGGCTGCAGGTCCTGGAAGGCGCGGGCGTGCCTTTCGGCCCCATCAACGACTACGCGCAGGTCTTCACGCATCCGCAGGTGGTGCACCGCGAACTGCGCCAGGACATGGTGCATGCGCGGGGCGGCGTTGTCGGCACGGTGAAGAACCCGATCCGCCTGTCGCAAACGCCGGTCGAGTACCGCTACGCGCCGCCGCTGCGCGGCGAGCACACGCAAACCATCCTGGCCGACGTGCTGGGACTGGATGCGGCGGCGATCGCGGCGCTGGTGGGCGCCGGTGCCGTCGAGATGAACCCCGCAACGACCCCCCGGAAGGAATCCGCATGAGCTACGCATTGACCGCTGACCAGATACAGATCCAGGACTTGATCCGTCGAGTGGCCCGCGAGAGGGTGGCCCCGCGCGCGGACGAAATCGACCGCACGGCGGAGTACCCGCACGACATGTTCGCGCTGCTCAAGGAGCTGGGGCTGTTCACCCTGCCTTTCCCCGAGCGCTACGGCGGCACGGGCAACCTGCTGTCGGCCTGCATTGCCATCGAGGAGCTGGGCCGGGTCTGCTACAACACCGCCTATCTGCTGCTGGTCCAGTGGCTGCCTTTCGGCGCGCTGCTCGCCGGCGGCACCGATGCGCAGCAGCAGCGCTGGCTGCCCGGCCTGGCCGCGGGCGAGCTGCGCGGCGCGTTCTCCACAACGGAAGCGCAAAGCGGCTCGGATGTCAGCGGCATCCGCACCCGCGCCATCCCCGTGGAAGGGGGCTACCGGCTCAACGGCACCAAGATCTGGTGCACCAACTCGGATCTGGCCGACTTCGTGCTGGTCGCCGCGCGCGAAGGCAGCGAGGCCAAGAGCCCCATCAGTCTGTTCATCGTCGAGAAGGGCATGAAAGGCTTCGAAGTCGGCAAGAAGGAAGACAAGATGGGCGCGCGCGGCGTGCCTTCCTGTCCTCTGTTCTTCGACGACGTCTTCATTCCGCGTGAAAACCGGCTGGATGGCGGCTTCAAGGCGGTGATGGAGTCCTTCAACGGCAGTCGCCCGCTGATCGCCGCGCGGGCGGTGGGCCTGGCGCAGGGCGCGATCGACCACGCCGTCGACTTCATCCAGAACCGCACTGCATTCGGCCAGTCCGTGAGCGAGTTCCAGGGCGTGCGCTGGATGGTGGCCGACATGGTGCAGCAGACGGAAGCGGCGCGCCAGATGCTGTACCGGGCCGCCTCCCTGGTAGACGCCGGCGCGCCCGCCGCGCAACTCGCGCCCATGGCCGCTATGACCAAGTGCTTTGCCACCGATGTGGCCATGAAGGTCGCCACTGACGCGGTACAGCTGTTCGGCGCCGCTGGCGTGTCCGCGGAATACCCGATCAACCGCTATTTCCGCGACGCCAAGGTGCTGCAAATCATCGAAGGCACGAACCAGATCCAGCGAAACATCATCGCCAACAGCGTGCTGGGCCGAGCCGCGCGCGCCTGATCTCTCTTCTCCACCACTGAAAGCCCCACCCATGAAAAGCAATGAACTTCCCATCGTCGGCCTCGGCATGCATTTCGAGGATTTGCCCATAGGGTGCAGCTTCCGCTCCCTGGGCCGCACCATCCAGGACGCCGACATCTGCGCCTTCGTCAACGTCATCCACATGACCGAAGTGCTGTTCACGGACATGGAGTTCCTGAAGAACGAGTCGGACATCAAAGGCCGGCTCGCGCCGGGATCGCTGGTGTTCTGTTTCGCCGAAGGTCTGCTGACGCAGTCGACCATGCAAAAGACCGGCTATGCCTTCCTGGGCATGCAGATGGACATCCACGCCCCGGCATTCGCCGGCGACACCTTG
>JAMNYN010000402.1 GCA_023622805.1 Pseudomonadota bacterium
TTGCCCGTGGCGGCCACGCTCAAAGGCCTGGGCAGCCACCAGGCGCCCGCGCCGCGTGCGCGCACGGCGGCCGCCTTGCTGGCCGCGAGCTTCGCCCTGGCCTGGCTGCCGCCCATCGCCGGCATCTCTCTCGCCGCCTATGTGTCGGTGGGCCTGCTGCTGCTGGGCGGCATGGCGGCGCTGCCCTGGCTGCTGGGCCGCCTGCTGCATCGCCTGCCGCCGTTTGCGCTGCGCAACCCGCTGTGGTTGCTGGCCTTTGAACGCGCGCGGCGCATGCGCGCCAGCGCCAGCGTGGCCGTAGGCGGCGTCGTGGCCAGCCTGAGCCTGGCCGTGGCCCTCACCGTCATGGTCAGCAGTTTTCGCGGCTCCATGCAGGAGTGGCTGGACACGGCCCTGCCCGCGCCCGTCTATGTGCGCACCACGGGCGGTGCAGCCCCCAGCGATGCAGGCCTGCTGGACGCAGGCCTCGTCACCGCCGTGCGTGCCCTGCCTGGCGTGGAGCGCGCCCAGGCCCAGCGCAACGCCAGCCTGTGGCTGGACAGCAGCCGCCCCAATCTGGCCCTGCTGGTGCGGCCGCTGCAAGGCGCCCAGGCCCAGCAACTGGCCTGGCTGACGGCCCCCCTGCCCGTGCCGCCCGGCATGATCGCCGTGCACGTCAGCGAAGCCGCCGCCCAGCTCTACGGCCTGCAGGCCGGCCAGCGCTGGCCCGCACTGGAGCAGGCCTTCGGCCCGGCGACAGCACACCCAGCCGCAGGTTTTTTCATCGCCGGCATCTGGCGCGACTATGTACGCCAGTTCGGCGCCGTGGCCATGGACAGCAGCGACTACCAGCGCCTCACGGGCGACCGCCGCGCCTCGGAGATTGCGCTGTGGCCCACGCCCGGCGCCGACCCGGCCGCGCTGCAGGCGCGAATCCAGGCCCTGGCCGGCAATACGCCCCTGGAATGGGTCAGCAGCGGCCAGTTGCGCGAGCGCTCCCTGCGCATTTTCGACCGCAGCTTCGCCGTGACCTACTGGCTGCAGGCCGTGGCCATCGCCATCGGTCTGTTCGGCATCGCCGCCAGCTTCAGCGCCCAGGTGCTGGCGCGGCGCAAGGAATTCGGCCTGCTGAGCCACCTGGGCCTGACGCGCCGGCAAATCCTCTGCGTGGTGGCCGGCGAAGGCGCGGTCTGGAGCGGCTTGGGAGCGCTGGTCGGCAGCGCCCTGGGCCTGGCCGTGGCGGTGATCCTGGTACATGTGGTCAACCCGCAAAGCTTTCACTGGACCATGGAACTGCGCCTGCCCTGGCTGCGGCTGGCGCTGCTCGCCACGGCCGTGGTGGCCGCGGGCACGCTGGCCGCCTGGCTGTCGGGGCGCGCGGCCGCCGGGCGCAATGCCGTGCTGGCGGTGAAGGAAGACTGGTAAGGCCTGGGCTACAGTGACGCACGCCATGTCCATTCTTTTCTCACCCCCCTCGCGCCGCCGCTGGCTCGCGCAGGCCGCTGCCGCAGCCGGCCTGCTGGCCTTGCCGCCCATCGCAGGGGCTCTGCCGGCGCGCACGCTGGTCTTTCCCCGCGACTTCGGCAGCCACCCGGACTTGGGCACGGAGTGGTGGTACATCACCGGCCAGGTACTGGCCCAGGGCCGGCTGCTGGGCTTTCAGCTCACCTTCTTTCGCTCGCGCGTGCCTTCCACGCAAACCCTGCGCTCGGCATTCGCCGCGCGCCAGCTGATCTTCGCCCATGCGGCGCTGACCGATGTCGCACAACGCCGGCAGTTGCACACCCAGCGCAGCGCGCGCGCCGGCCTGGGCCTGGCCCATGCGCGGGAAGGCGACACCGATGTACAGTTGGGCGACTGGTTCCTGCGCCGCCACCCGGACGCGCCCGGCGTGGGCAACCGCTACGCGGCCCATCTCGCCGGCGAAGGCTTTGTGCTGGATCTGCAGCTGACCACCACCCAGCCTGTGCTGCTGCAAGGCCAGGCTGGCCTGTCGCGCAAAGGGCCGGAAACCGAACAGGCGAGCTACTACTACAGCCAGCCGCAACTGGCCGTGTCGGGGGCGATCACGCTCGACGGACGGAAGCTCGCGATCGACAGCACCGCCCGCAACCGCGCCTGGCTGGACCATGAAGTCAGCGATGCCTTGATGCACCCCGAAGCCCAGGGCTGGGACTGGATAGGCATGAACCTCGATGATGGCAGCGCCCTCACGGCCTTTCGCCTGCGCCGGCCCGACGCCAGCACCCTCTGGGCCGGCGGCTCCTGGCGCACGCCAGGCCAGGCAGCGCGTGTCTTCACGGCCCAGGAAGTGATATTCACCCCCCAGCGCTGGTGGACCAGCCCGGCCAGCGGCGCGCGCTATCCCGTCGCATGGCGCATCACCACACCCGCGGGCAGCTGGCGGGTGGAGGCCCTGCTCGACGCCCAGGAACTCGACAGCCGCGCATCGACGGGCACGATCTACTGGGAAGGTTTATGCGATCTGCGCGAGGCCGATGGCGGCGCGCTGCGCGGCCGGGGTTATCTGGAGATGACGGGCTATGCGCAAAGGCTCAAACTCTGAAGCGCTACGCCTGAAACTGGCGCGGCCCAAGGATGAGGAGAAGCGGCGCCAGCCGCACGGGGCTGTTTCTTTTCACCGCTCGCACTGCCTATGACCGTCGAAACTGACGCGCCCCAGCAAGGGGGCAGCGAGGAAGGGCCGCACCTAGGTGTGATGTTTCAATAGGTTGTTCAACCGGACAGGTCTGGGAAACTGGAGTTACCACGCTTCAGCAACTCAGAGGAATCCTGCCGG
>JAMNYN010000063.1 GCA_023622805.1 Pseudomonadota bacterium
CACATAAAAAACCGGTGTCAGGAACAGGCCGAAAAGCGTCACGCCGAGCATGCCGGCGAAGACCGCGACCCCCATGGCATGGCGCATCTCGGCGCCGGCACCCGTGGCCAGCATCAGCGGAACGACGCCGGCAATGAAGGCCAGTGAGGTCATCAAGATGGGCCGCAGCCGCAGTCGACACGCCTCGATGACCGCTTCCAGGGCGCTGGCCCCTTCGGCTTCGCGGCTGCGCGCAAACTCGACGATGAGGATCGCGTTCTTGGCGGCCAAGCCCACGAGCACGATGAGGCCGATCTGAACAAATACGTTGTTGTCTCCGCCCACCAGCCACACGCCCAGGATCGCGCTCAGCAGACACATGGGCACGATCAGCAGCACCGACAACGGCAGCAGCCAGCTGTTGTATTGCGCGGCCAGGATCAGATAGGCCAGCAGCACGCACAGCGGGAAGATGAACAGCGCCGCATTTCCGGCCAGCTTTTGCTGGTAGGTGAGATCAGTCCATTCGACGCTCATGCCTTCGGGCAACACTTCCTTGGCCAGGCGCTCCATGAGCGCCACCGCCTGCCCCGAGCTGATGCCCTCCACCGCGCCGCCCGAAATGTCGGCCGAAGGGTAGCCGTTGTAGCGGATCACGCGGTCCGGACCGGCGCTGGGCGTGACGGTGACGAACGACGACAAGGGCAGCATGTCCCCGACCGCGTTGCGCACCTGCAGCCGGCCTATGGCATCGGCCTGCATGCGATGCTCCGCATCGGCTTGGGCCGTCACCTTGTAAGTGCGACCGAAGCGATTGAAGTCATTGACATAGAGAGAGCCCAGATAGACCTGCAGCGACTCGAACACATCCGCCAGATGCACGCCCTGGCTTTTGGCCTGGGTACGGTCGATGGCGACGTCGAGTTGCGGTGCATTGACGTCAAGGCTGGTCATCAGTCCGGCGACCTGTCCCGACTCCGTGGCTTTCGTCATCAGGATCTGGGTCTGCTGGACCAGGGCATCGAGCCCGGCGCCGCCGCGATCCTCGACCTGCAGCTTGAAGCCGCCGGTCGCTCCCAGGCCAGGCACCGGTGGCGGCGGGAAGACGCCGAGGAAGCCATCGGGAATGCTGGCGAATTTCGCCTGCAGGCGCCCGGCGATCGCCGCCGCCGTGAGATCGGGTGTGGTGCGGACCTTGAACGGGTCGAGCATGACGAACATGACGGCGGCATTCGGCACGTTGACGAAGCCGTTGATCGACAGCCCGGGGAAGGCCACCACGCTTTCTACGCCAGGCTCGGCCAGCGCGATCTTCGACATCTGCCGGGCGACTGCGTCGGTGCGATCCAGCGATGCCGAGTTGGGCAGTTGGGCGATCCCGACCAGATAGTACTTGTCCTGCATGGGCACGAAGCCCTGCGGCACCGCCTTGAACCCCAGGAAGGTCAGCACGAGCAGTCCGCCGTACACCAGCAGCACCACGCCGCCAAGCCGCACGACCTTGCGCACCGCGCCGCCATAGGCGTGCGGCGCCCGTTCGAACGGCCGGCCCAGCGCCTGCAGGACGCGCTCCGCGCGGCCGCGCGGGCTGCGCGGATCACGTACCGTCCCCGGCTTGCGCGGTCGCAACAGCAGTGCGGCGAGCGCCGGGCTGAGCGTGAGCGAATTGACCGCCGACAGAATCGTCGAGATGGCAATGGTGAGCGCGAACTGCCGATAGAACTCGCCCTGCAGTCCGCTCAGAAAAGCCGTCGGAATGAAGACGGCGGCGAGCACCGACGTGATCGCGATGATGGGGCCGGTGACCTCGTCCATGGCGCGCCTGGCGGCCTGGACCGGTGCCTCGCCGTTTTCGATGTGGCGCTCCACGTTCTCGACCACAACAATCGCGTCGTCGACCACAATGCCTATCGACAGCACCAGGCCGAACAAGGACAGGGTATTGAGCGAAAAGCCCATCAGGTGCATGACGGCGAAAGTGCCGATCAGCGACACTGGCACGGCCATGAGGGGAATGAGCGACGCCCGCCAGTTGCGCAGGAACAGCACCACCACGATGACGACCAGAATGATCGCCTCCAGCAAGGTGGTGGCCACCGACTCCAGCGAGGCCCGCACAAAGACCGTCGGGTCATAGGCGATGCGCGTGCTGAGTCCTTGCGGGAAATTGCCTTCCAGGCGCTGCATGGTGGCGCGCACCGCCTGCGCAACGTCGAGGGCGTTGGCGCCTGGACTCTGGATGATTTGCAAGGCCACGGCGGGCTCGCCGTCCAGCAGACTGCGCAAGGCGTAGGCATCGGCCCCCATCTCGATGCGGGCCACATCGCGCAAGCGCGTCACCTGGCCGCCTTCGCCCGTGCGAATGATGATGTCGCCGAACTGCTCCTCATCGCTCAGACGCCCCAGCGTGTTCACCGTCACCTGAAATGCGGCGCTGGAATCGGGCGCCTGGCCGACGGAGCCCGCCGCCACCTGCACGTTCTGCTCGCGCACCGCGGCCATCACGTCGCCCGCCGTCAGCCCGCGCGCGGCGATCAGGCCAGGATCGAGCCACAGCCGCATGCTGTACTCCCCGGCGCCCCACACCAGCACATCGCTGACACCCGGGATGCGGGACAGCTCGTCGCGCACCTGGAGGTGGGCGTAGTTCGAGATATAGAGCGGGTCGTAGCGCTTGTCGGGCGACAGCAGGTGCACCACCATCAGGATGTCCGGCGACGTCTTCTGCGTCACCACGCCCTGGCGCTGCACCTCTTGCGGCAGCCGCGGCAACGCGCGCGAGACCCGGTTCTGCACCTGGATCTGCGCCATATCGGCGTTCGTTCCCTGCGCGAAAGTGACGGTCAGCGTCATCCGGCCGTCGGTGGCCGATTGCGACGACATGTACAGCATGCCTTCGACGCCGGTGATCGCCTGCTCCAGGGGCGCGGCCACCGTTTCCGCGATCACCTTGGGATTGGCGCCCGGGTAGGAGGCGGTCACCTGCACCGTCGGCGGCGTCACCGCCGGGTACTCGCTGAGCGGCAACTGGAAGAACGCCACGATGCCGGCGAGCACCATCAGCACCGAGAGGACGATGGCCACGATGGGCCTGTCAATGAAGAAGCGTGGAAATCTCATTGCGCAGCTCCCGATCCTGGCAGCGCCGCCACGGGCGTGCCGTCCACCGCGGCGGGCTGCGGCGTGACCTGCATGCCCGGGCGCACCAAGCCCTTGACGACGATGCGCTCGCCTGGCTGCAGACCTTGCGCTATCACGCGCAAGCCGTCGACCACCGGCCCCAGCTCGACCGGGCGGTATTGCGTCATCTCATCCTTGTCGACGACGAGCACATAGCGGCGGCCCTGGTCGGTGCCAATCGATTGATCGGCGACCAGCACCTGGGACTGCGGCGCGCCGGTCTCCAGCTTGACCTTGGCAAAAAGACCGGGCGTCAATTGCCCATCGGGATTGGCGACCACCGCGCGCACACGCACGGTCCCCGTGCCGCGATCCACCGTATTGGCGAGGAAGTCGACACGGCCGGGCCGCGCATAGGTGGTGTCGGTGAGCAGCGCCACCATGACCTTGGCCGACTGCGCCCCAGGCGCGCCCGCCTTGCCCCGGCCCGTGGCCAGCGAGCGCAGATAGGTGCGTTCATCGACATCGAAATACACATGCAGCGGATCGACGGCGACGATGGTGGTCAGCGGCGTCACGCCACTGGTGACGTAGTTGCCGGCAGTGACCAGGGTCTGGCCGACGCGTCCGCTGATGGGCGCCGTGACGCGCGCGAAACCCAGATCCAGTTGCGCAGCATCCTGCGCGGCCTTGGCGGCGTCGACCTGGGCCTTGCCCGCATGCAAGGCGGCAGTCGCCGTATCGAGGCGATCACGGGCAATGACTTTCTGGGCAAACAGCTGTTCGGCACGCGCATGCTCCGCTTGGGCGAGCAGAGCGGCCGCTTGCGCTTCGCGCAGGCGTGCCGTCGCGGCGTTGAGCGTGGCCTGCAGCGCCCGCGGGTCGATGTTGAAAAGCCCGTGGCCCTTCTCGACCATGCCCCCCTCGGGCACGCTCACGTCCTGGATGTAGCCGCCCACCCGCGGGCGCAGCTCCACGCGCTGGACCGCGGTCAGCGCGCCGGTGAACTCGGCAAAGGGCGTGACCGAGCGAACAATCACCTCGGCCACGGGAACGGAAGGGGGTTTTGCAGGGGCGGCCGGGGGTGGCGCCTCCTGGCATCCGGCGATGGCGAACGCAGCGCCTATCGCAGCAGTTATCAGGGATACGCGTTTGACTGTCATGGCTTGGCCTTTCGCGGCGGGAGTCGATGGAGTTTTGCTGAGCCGAAACGGCTTCGATTGCATTTATCCGACTTGCCACGCTGAGAAGGTCAAGGCCTCAGGGCGATTTGTTTTGCGGCGCCCCAACGAAAAAAGCCACCTTGCGGTGGCTTTCTCTGGAACGGCTGCAGGGCGCGCGCCCTGCGGCAGATCAGTTCTTGGTCTGATCGACCAGCTTGTTCTTGGCGATCCAAGGCATCATGGCGCGCAGCTGGCCGCCGACCTTTTCGATCTGGTGCTCGGCGGTGTTGCGACGACGTGCGGTCATGCTGGGGTAGCCGGTGCGGCCTTCCAGGATGAACATCTTGGCGTATTCGCCGTCCTGAATGCGCTTCAGGGCGTTGCGCATGGCTTGGCGCGACTCGGCGTTGATCACTTCAGGACCGGTCACGTACTCGCCGTATTCGGCGTTGTTCGAGATCGAGTAGTTCATGTTGGCGATGCCGCCTTCATAGATCAGGTCGACGATCAGCTTGAGTTCGTGCAGGCATTCGAAGTAAGCCATTTCAGGCGCGTAGCCGGCTTCCACCAGCGTCTCGAAGCCCATCTTGATCAGCTCGACCGCACCACCGCACAGAACAGCCTGTTCGCCGAACAGATCGGTCTCGGTCTCTTCCTTGAAGTTGGTCTCGATGATGCCGGCCTTGCCGCCACCGTTGGCCATGGCGTACGACAGGGCCAGGTCACGGGCCTTGCCGGACTTGTCCTGGTGCACGGCGATCAGGTGGGGCACGCCGCCACCTTGCGTGTAGGTGTTGCGCACCGTGTGGCCTGGGGCCTTGGGAGCAACCATCCACACGTCCAGATCGGCACGGGGCACGACCTGGTTGTAATGCACGTTGAAGCCGTGGGCGAACACCAGCGAAGCGCCTTGCTTGATGTTGGGTTCGATGTTGTTCTTGTACACGCCGGCGATGTCTTCGTCGGGCAGCAAGATCATGACCACGTCAGCGCCCTTCACGGCGTCGTTGACTTCCATCACATTGAGGCCGGCCTTTTCGACCTTGGGCCACGATGCGCCACCCTTGCGCAGACCGACAACGACCTTCACGCCGCTTTCGTTCAAGTTCTGTGCGTGCGCGTGGCCTTGGCTGCCGTAACCGATGATGGCAACAGTCTTGCCCTTGATCAGGCTCAGGTCGCAGTCTTTGTCGTAGAAAACTTTCATGTTGGCTCCAGTGGATGGGTTCTTAGGGGGGTAAAAAGGTCAGACAGGGTAAATTCACACGCGCAAAATGCGCTCGCCTCGGCCGATGCCGCTGGCACCGGTGCGCACGGTTTCCAGAATGGCCGTGCGCTCGATGGCCTGCAAGAAAGCATCGTTCTTGGATTGGTCGCCGGTGAGCTCGATGGTGTAGCTCTTGTCGGTCACATCGATGATGCGACCGCGGAAGATGTCCACCAGGCGCTTCATCTCTTCGCGTTCCTTGCCCACGGCACGCACTTTGACCATCATCAGCTCGCGCTCGGCATAGGCGCCTTCGGTCAGGTCCACCACCTTGACCACCTCGATGAGGCGGTTCAGGTGCTTGGTGATCTGCTCGATCACGTCTTCGGAGCCCGTGGTCTGGATGGTCATGCGCGACAGCGACGCGTCTTCCGTCGGCGCCACGGTCAAGGACTCGATGTTATAGCCGCGCGCCGAGAAAAGTCCAACCACGCGCGACAAGGCGCCGGGTTCGTTCTCGAGCAAGACCGCAATAATGTGTTTCATGGGTACAGATTCCTCTTTTCGCCGCCCTCCCCCACGCACGGTAATGCGCAGGCTCGGCGAGCAATAGATTCGTCAAAAATGGGACTATCGATGAGATAGCAGGAGGTACTGGGGTCACGGGGCGCTGGGCCCCGCGACTCAGAGGTCTTCAGTGCCGAGCAGCATTTCCGTAATGCCCTTGCCGGCCTGGACCATGGGGAACACGTTCTCGGTCGGATCGGTGCGGAAGTCGATGAACACCGTGCGGTCCTTGAGGCGACGCGCTTCGCGCAGCGCCGGCTCCACGTCCTCGGTGCGCTCGACCAGCAGGCCCACGTGACCGTAGGCTTCGGCCAGCTTGACGAAGTTCGGCAAGGCGTCCATGTAGCTGTGGCTGTAGCGGCCCGAATACTCGATTTCCTGCCACTGGCGCACCATGCCCAGGTAGCGGTTGTTGAGCGAGCAGATCTTGATCGGCGTGTTGTGCTGCAGGCAGGTCGACAGTTCCTGGATGTTCATCTGCACCGAGCCTTCGCCGGTGATGCAGAACACTTCGGCGTCAGGCTTGGCCAGCTTCACGCCCATGGCGTAGGGAATGCCCACGCCCATGGTGCCGAGACCGCCGGAGTTGATCCAGCGGCGGGGCTCTTCAAAGCGGTAGTACTGCGCCGCCCACATCTGGTGCTGGCCCACATCGGAAGTGATGTAGGTGTCGGTGCCGCGCGTCATATTGCACAGGGTCTCGACCACGTACTGCGGCTTGATGACTTCGGGATTGCTGTTGTCGTAGCGCAGGCAGTCGCGCGAGCGCCAGGCTTCGATGGTTTCCCACCAGGCGGCGAGCGCTCCCGCATCGGGGCGGGCCGCGTTTTCGCGCAGCATGGCGATCAGTTCGCCCAGCACGTCCTTGACGTCGCCCACGATGGGCACGTCCACGCGCACCCGCTTGGAAATCGACGAAGGGTCGATGTCGATGTGGATGATCTTGCGCTCGACCGACAGGAAGTGCTTGGGGTTGCCGATCACGCGGTCGTCAAAGCGCGCGCCCACGGCCAGCAGCACGTCGCAGTTCTGCATCGCGTTGTTGGCTTCAATGGTGCCGTGCATGCCCAGCATGCCCAGGTACTTGCGCTCGCTCGCGGGATAGGCGCCCAGACCCATCAAGGTGTGGGTCACGGGCACGCCCAGCATGTCGACCAGGGTGCGCAGTTCGTTGCAGGCATTGCCCAGCAACACACCGCCACCCGTATAGATATAGGGGCGCTTGGCGTTCAGCAGCAGTTGCAGGGCCTTGCGGATCTGGCCGCTGTGGCCCTTCTTGACCGGGTTGTAGGAGCGCATTTCCACGCTCTGCGGATAACCCGTCCAGGCGGCCTTCTTGAAGGACACGTCCTTGGGAATATCGATCACCACGGGACCGGGTCGGCCGGTGCGCGCGATGTGGAAGGCTTTTTTCATCGTCTCCGCCAGATCGCGCACGTCCTTGACCAGGAAGTTGTGCTTGACGATGGGGCGGGTGATGCCGACGGTGTCGCATTCCTGGAAAGCATCGGTGCCGATGGACGCCGTGGACGTCTGGCCGCTGATGACCACCAGGGGAATGCTGTCGGTATAGGCGGTGGCGATGCCGGTCACGGCATTCGTCAGGCCAGGGCCGGAAGTGACCAGCGCCACACCGACTTCGCCGGTTGCGCGCGCAAAGCCGTCGGCTGCATGCACGGCCGCCTGCTCATGGCGCACCAGCACATGCTGAATAGTCTCTTGCTTGTAAAGCGCGTCGTAGATATACAACACAGCGCCGCCCGGATACCCCCAGAGGTACTGCACGCCTTCGGCCTGCAAGGACTTTACGAGGATCTCGGCGCCCATGAGCTCAGTGGGGCGCGCGGGAGAAGACGCTGCTGCGGCAGCGGAAGAAAGCTCTGCCTTGGAAATTTCCATGATCAACCTTTGCGAATTTCTCTAACGAAAAACCTTGGGTGCCCCTAGCCTAAGCCCTCGTGAGGCCGGTGCAGGACTTGAGGCCATGGCCATGGGCGAGATGTGTATGACGCCGGACCGTGACCCGTTTGCTTTTTTGAATTGCAATGCGCATTATTGCACCGCAATACAAAACCCTGATCCGGCACTGAGGCAAAATCTGCCTGCGGTGCGATAATTGACCATTGTCCTGTACTGGAGCGCCCTGAAATCCGGCGAACCCTACAGCAACCATCTTTTTTGGCCACGGCGCCCTTCGCGGCAGGCTGACCTCTTTGGCAACCGAACAAGAACTCTCGCAATTTCTCAAGGATGTGGAAAAACGTGCTTTCAAGCGCGCGCTCTACCATGTCCGTGATGAAGAGGCGGCGCTGGATATCGTCCAGGACAGCATGCTGAAGCTGGCGCACCATTACGGGGACAAGCCGCCACGCGAGCTGCCCATGCTGTTCCAGCGCATCCTGTCGAACTGCACGCTCGACTGGTTCCGGCGTCAGAAAACACGCAATGCCGTGTTCAGCCGCATGAGCGATTTCGAGTCCGACAGCGACGACGCCATGGACTTTGACCTGCTCGAGACCTATGCTGGCAATGACCACACGCAGACCATGCCCAGTGCCGAAGAGCACACGCAGCGCGTACAAACCCTGCAAAGCATAGAAAAAGAAGTCCAGGAGCTGCCAGCGCGTCAACGCGAAGCCTTTTTGATGCGTTATTGGGAGGAGATGGATGTCGCAGAGACCGCAGCCGCCATGGGTTGCTCCGAAGGCAGTGTCAAGACACACTGTTTTCGTGCCATTCAGACCCTCAGCAAGGCGCTGAAGGCCAAAGGAATCGAGTTATGAACATTGCAGCATCACCTTCCGCCGAACAGGCCGCCGACCGGTTTGCGCGACGCGTCACCGCACGACTGAGCGAAAACAATCGCTTGCTTGCCTACGACATCAGCGAACGCCTGCGCGCCGGGCGCGAGCGCGCCCTGTCCGAACGCCGACGCGAAGTCAGCGTTCAGCAGCGCGTGGCCGCCGTGGCCGTGCAGCAGCAGGGGCAGACCGCCTCGCTGGGCGCACCCCAGCACCAGGGCTGGTGGCGCGCCGCGCTGTCCGCCGTGCCGCTGATAGGGCTGGTCATCGGCTTTGCCGTATTCATCGGCTCCCAGGAGGACTTCGGCACCCATGAGGTCGCTGAAGTCGATACGGCCTTGCTGACCGACGACCTGCCGCCTTCGGCCTATGCCGACCCGGGCTTCCTACAATTCATCAAGACCCCCCCGGTCTCGTCACTCTGAGCCCTGTCCTAGCGACTTTCCGTTTGCATGCCACCTGTTCCGCGCTCTGAATTCCGCAGCTACAGCACCGCCTTCGCGGCGGCTTTGCTGTTGGCGCTCACTTTGGGAGCGGGCTGGATCGTGCCGCAGGTGTTTCAGGCGCCCAGCGCCCTGACCCTGACGACGGTGCAAGCCCCGCCTGTCTTCTCCGATGCGCCGCGCAGCAATTTGTCCCAGCGCCGCAAGCTCGCGGCGGGTCCGGGCTGGAACGAGCTGTCGACGGCGCAGCAAAGAGTCCTGCAGCCGCTGGAAGAGCGCTGGCCTTTCATGGGCGAAGTGCAGAAACGCCGCTGGATCGTTCTGGCCAGCACGTTTGACACCCTGCCCGCGCCCGAGCAACTCAAGCTGCGCGACCGCATGGAATCCTGGGCCAGCCTCAGCGCGCAGCAGCGCAGCCAGGCCCGGCTGAACTACGCGATCACCAACCGCATGGCCCCCAAGGACAAATGGGCGCAATGGGAAGCCTACCAGGCCTTGAGCGCCGAGCAAAAGCAGGCGCTCGCTGCCAAGGCCGCGGCCGCCAGGCCCGCCGCGGGTGCGGCCCCTGCACTGCGCCCGGTCCCGGCCAAGAAGCTGGCCCGGGTGCCGGCCGCGACGGCCACCTCCAACAGCGTGCCCAACCTGCCCAAGATTCCCGCGCCCACGTCGCAGACGACGCAGCATATTCCCGCGCCCGTCCCGCCAGCTCCCGCCGAGACCCGGCCCGTGTCCATGCCCGCCCTGGTGGAGACCGCGCCGGTGACACTGTCCACCGCAACCCCCATGCCTTTGCCGGCCCTGCCCCCCGACAGCGGCGCGGCGGCAACAGCACCGGCGCCAGCGACTACACCAGGCCAGTCTCCGCCATAATTGGCCATTTGAGCGCTGCATGCCCGCTTCTGCCTTGTCCTCTTCTGCGGCCTCCCCCCTGCCCCCCACTCCCCGCCTGCGCCGGCGCATGGCCTGCTGGCTGTATGAAGGCCTGCTGCTGTTCGGCGTGGTCTTCATTGCCGGCTACCTGTTCGGCACACTGAGCCAGACGCGCAACGCCATGGACAATCGCCATGCCTTGCAGGCCTTTGTGTTCGTGGTGTTCGGCATCTACTTCACCTGGTTCTGGTCCAAGGGCCAGACCCTGGCCATGAAAACCTGGCATATCCGCGTGACCGACAGGAATGGCCGCCCGCTCACACAGGGCCGGGCACTGGCCCGCTACCTGCTGAGCTGGCTGTGGTTTCTGCCGCCGCTGGCCTTGATCGGCCCCCTGCACCTGCCCGCCATGGAAACCACCTGGCTGATGCTGGGCTGGATTGCGGTCTGGGCCCTGCTCAGCCGCTTTCATCCGCAGCGCCAGTTCCTGCATGACGCCCTGGCCGGTACCCGGCTGGTGCACGACACCGAAGGCGAAGCGCGCGCACGCCAAAAGCGCCGCAAGGCTGACGGACTGACCTGATCACCATGACCGACAACCCCGTCAACCCCGTCAACCCCCAAAAAACGCGCCGCGGCCTGAACCGGCTGTGGCATGCCACCGGCTACTCCCTGCAAGGCCTGCGGGCCGCCTGGGACGAAAAAGCTTTCCGCACCGAAGCCATCTGCGCCCTGTTCATGCTGCCCCTGGTCCCCTGGCTGGGACGCAGCTGGAGCGAATGCGTGCTGCTGGCAGCCTCGGTCCTGCTGGTACTGATCGTGGAGCTGCTCAACAGCGGCATCGAATCGGCCATCGACCGCGTAGGCCCCGAATGGCATGCCTTGTCCAAGCGCGCCAAGGACCTGGGCAGCGCCGCCGTGCTGCTGGCCCTGCTGGTGTGCGCAGGCACTTGGCTGTCCGCCCTTTACCTGAAGTTCTTCCCATGACCTCTACACCCGCTTTCTCCCTCTGCGTCTACTGTGGCTCGCGCCCCGGTGAAAACCCCTTGTATGCCGAAGCGGCCCGGCAGGTCGGTCAATGGATTGGCGCGCACGGCGGCCAGCTGGTCTATGGCGGCGGGCGCAGCGGCCTGATGGGCATGGTGGCCGAAGCCACGCACCTGGCCGGCGGACGCGTGGTGGGCGTGATCCCCCAGGCACTGGTGGACAAGGAACAGGCCAACCATGCCTGTGACGAACTGCACATCGTGCAGACCATGCACGAGCGCAAGGCCATGATGGCCGAGCGCAGCGATGCGTTCATTGCCCTGCCCGGCGGCATAGGCACGTTCGAGGAATTGTTCGAAGTCTGGACCTGGCGCCAGCTGGGCTACCACGACAAGCCCATAGGCCTGCTCAACACGGCCGGCTATTACGACAACCTGCTGACCTTCCTCGCCTCCAGCGTGCAAAGCGGCTTCATGAGCGACTGGCAGATGGGCTTGATCCAAAGCCATGCCGACGCCGCCGCCCTGCTGCCCGGCCTGGTAGAAAACGCCGGCACGACCAGCGACGCCCAGCCGCTGCGCACGGTGATCTGAGCTCCCCTCCACCGCAGGTTGAGAAGGAGAAGCAGCCCTTCCACAGGCTCAGGGTGAACGACCTTTGGCACAGGTCACTGCACTTGCAACTGGCGTAGCCCAGCCCAGGGACACCAAGCAAGGGCCGCCCCGCAGCGATGGTGTCGTCGCCCGCGGGGGGAAGCCGGGGCGGCCCATGCCGCGAAGCGGCTCAGGGGGGACTGTTTAAATCGCCGAATCGTCAAGATCACCAGTGCGGATGCGCACCACGCGCTCCACGGGCGTGATGAAGATCTTGCCGTCGCCGATCTTGCCGGTGCGCGCCACGTTGACGATGGCATCGACGCAGCGGTCCACATCCTCGGACTTGACCACCACTTCGATCTTCACCTTGGGCAGGAAGTCGACCACGTACTCGGCGCCGCGGTACAGCTCGGTATGGCCTTTTTGCCGGCCGAAGCCTTTGACTTCAGTCACCGTGAGGCCGGTGACGCCGCAGTCGGCCAGCGCTTCGCGCACCTCTTCGAGCTTGAACGGCTTGATGACGGCAGTGATCATTTTCATCTAGAGAACTCCTGGATAGCCTGAATAGGGAATGCGGTGGCGCCATGCAATCACTGCATCACGCCCTGAATTTGTTGGTGATGGGATAACGCCAATCCTTGCCAAAACTGCGGCGCGTCAAGCGCACGCCAATCGGTGCCTGGCGGCGTTTGTGCTCGTTGATCTGGATCAGGCGCGTTACCCGCTCGACATCGGCGGGGTCAAAGCCGGCCGCCACGATGTCCTTCACGGATTCGTCATTTTCCATGTATCGCTCGACGATGGCATCGAGCACGTCATATGGCGGCAAGCTGTCCTGGTCTTTCTGGTCGGGCCGCAGCTCGGCGCTGGGCGGACGGGTGATGATGCGCTCGGGAATGGGATTGACCCCGGTGCCGAATGGGTCGTTGGCATTGCGCCAGTTCGCCAGCGCGAACACCTGGGTCTTGACCAAGTCCTTGATCACCGCGAAGCCGCCGGCCATGTCGCCATACAGCGTGCAGTAGCCCGTGGCCATTTCGCTCTTGTTGCCCGTGGTGAGCACCACCGAACCAAACTTGTTGGACAAGGCCATCAGCAGCGTGCCGCGAATGCGCGCCTGCAGGTTTTCCTCGGTCGTGTCTTCGGCGCGGCCCGCGAAGTCGGCGGCCAGCGCGGCCTTGAAGGCTTCGAATTGCGGCGCGATGGCGATTTCCTCATAGGCCACGTGAAGGCGCTCGGCCATGTCGCGCGCATCGATCCAGCTGATGTCGGCCGTATAGGGCGAAGGCATCATCACCGTGCGCACCTTGGACGCACCCAGGGCATCGACGGCAATCGCCAGCACCAGGGCCGAATCGATACCGCCCGACAACCCCAGCAGCACGCCAGGAAAGCCATTCTTTCCCACATAGTCGCGCACGCCCAGCACCAGGGCGCGCCACAGCTGCTCGGGCGCGCCGGCCAGGGGCAGCACTTCGCCTTGCAGCGCCAGCGCGCCGGCCTGCGCCGTCACCTGCACGGACATCAGGCTTTCTTCAAAGCCCGGCGCGCGTGCCACGACCGCACCATCGGCGCCGAGCGCAAACGAATGGCCGTCGAACACCAGCTCGTCCTGGCCGCCGACCATATGGGCGTAGACCACGGGCAGGGCTGTTTCCTGCACCCGCTGGCGCAGCACGGCTTCGCGCTGGGCCGGTTTGTCCGCATGGAAAGGCGAGGCATTG
>JAMNYN010000392.1 GCA_023622805.1 Pseudomonadota bacterium
GTCACCTCGGCCACCGCATAGCCGCGTTTGTCCGGGCGCGCCAGCAGGATATGCGGGTTGTTGTCGGCGATGGCCTGTGCGCGGCTGGGCGCCACGTTGCTGATCGAGGTCAGCGACGTGCCGCAGAACTCGCTGCCTATGACCGGGGATTGCGCATCCGAGAAATCGGCCAGCACACGGCAGACATAGTTCTGGTGAATGTCGCCGCCGAGAAAGACGGTGTTGCGCGGCGCTGCGGCGCGCACGGCGTCGAGCATGCGTTGGCGGCCGGCGGGATAACCGTCCCAGGTGTCGTCGTTGTAGCTCTGTGCGGGCAAGGGCTTGTGGTTGCGCTGGGAGAAGATCGTCTGCTGCGCCAGCACGCTCCAGCGCGTGCCCGACGCCGCATCCTGGGCCAGCCCCTGCGCGGCCCAGCGCTCCTGATCGGCGCCCAGCATGGAACGCCTGGGGTCCAGCAACTGCGCACAGTCCTCGGGCGAAACATTGCCCAGCGACTTGCCGCCGGGCACGCGGCAGGCCTGCCGATCACGGTACTGCCGCGTGTCCAGCAGGTGAAAACGCAGCAGCCGGCCCCACGCATGGCGGTCATGGATGCGCACGCCATCCTGCGTTCCCAGCCCCGCCAGCCCATGGGTGAGCGTCGATGCGCGCAGCGGCATGTTTTCATAAAAGGCCTGGTAGCTGGCGTTGCGCCGGGCCAGGAACGCATCGTCCGCGCCCAGACCCTGCGGGCCTGCGTAGTCGTTCTGCACTTCGTGATCGTCCCAGATGACCAGCCAGGGGCATGCGCGGTGCGCTGCCTGCAGCTGCGCGTCGGTCCGATACAGCGCATAGCGGTCCCGGTAGTCCGCCAGCACCTGCGCCGCGGGCAGCGTATGGGTGCGAACCAGCGGGTTGCTGGGCGGCGTCTTCGGCATGGCGTACTCATAGATGTAGTCGCCCAGGAACAGCACCAGATCCAAGTTTTCGTCCAGCATGTGGCGATAGCCCGCGTAGTGGCCCTGCTCCCAGCGCTGGCAGGAAACAAAGGCAAAACGCGTGCGTCCGGGCATGGCATCCAGGGCCGGCGCGGTGCGCGTTCTGGCCGTCTGCGTGACCGCATCGCCATGCATGAATCGGTAGAAGTACCAGCGGTCCGGCCGCAGCCCCGCGACCTCGACGTGCACGCTGTGGCCGAGTTCCGCCAGCGCCTGGGCCTCGCCCGTGCGCACCATCCGGCGAAAGCCCTCGTCCTCGGCGATCTCCCAGCGCACCGCCAGCGCAGCGGGAAGCGCCACGCGCGGCGTGTCGGCCGGCACGGTGCCCGGCACCGGGCCGTCGAGCAACCGGGTCCAGAGAACGAAACCGTCCGGGGAAGGCGATCCGCTGGCCACTCCCAGCGGGAACAGCTGCCGCTGTTTCAGGCTTGCCGCCCCGCTCCAGCGCGGCAGGGAAGTGCCGGCCGCTGCTGCGGTGGCCAGGCGGATGAGATCGCGACGGTACATGAAAGGAATTCCGTGGAGTGGTTGCGGCAGTTTGCCCCATGCACGAATGGAATGCTGGCCTTGCTGCAGCACGACAGGCACCTCGCCCGCCTGGCGAGCAGGCCCGTCAGGTTGAAGAAAGCGGTCAAGCTTTCGCGCTCAGGGCGCCAGCTTCTCCGAAAGCGCCATGGCCGCAGCTTCGGCCGCGCAGTCGGCGACCGGCGGCACCTGGCCGCGCGCGCGGGCCTGGATGATCTCGTCCTTGGCGGCTGCCATCTGGACCTTGAATAGGGCCTTATCGTGCAACCGGGCCACCACGGTCGAACCGATCAGGCGGCCGGCCTCGATGTCGCTCTTCCAATGCGCGCCACAGACGCCGCGGCTCTGGGCGTAGGCACGGCCGCGCTGCAACAGCGCATCACCTCGGTCCGGCGCTATTTCGGCCAGCATCAGCGCCCAGGCCCAACCGCGTGCCGAGTGGCCGGACGGATAGGATCCGTCCTCGCGCATGTGGGCCTCGTCGGCCGGCGTGCACGTGGGCGCATGGAACACCACAAATGGACGGGTGCGTCGGTACTTGTCCTTGGCCTTGTGGGTCGCCAGGCCGGCGTCGGTCAGCGTGCGGCGCAGCAGCATGTTCAGATTCGGCGTGGCCTGCTCGGAAATGTGGACGCCCAGCGCGCAGGAGAAGGTCGAGGCGGCCTGCGGAAAACGAAGGTTGGCATCCTTGGCGGCCAATGCGCCGCGCGGCCCGTCGCGCAGGGCCGTCAGCGCGCGGTAGGCCTCGCCGTCAGCGGCCAGCGCCAGCGACCCTTGGGCCGGAGGCGGGGGCAGCAAGGCCAGACTGTCGGGCAGCTCGTCCTGCGAGAGGTAGCCGTTGAGACGGCCAGAGCCGGCACGCACTTCACCCACTTCGGCCGGAACAATGGGGGCCACGACGCCCGGTGCAGTACTGCAGGCGCTGGCCATCAAGGCCGCGGCCAATACGGCCGCGCAGAAGGTGGTTTGCATAATGTCGTCCTCTCAGCACGACATCAACGCGGCCTGATGCCGCTCGCCGGGTGCTGCGCTTTCACGTCCGAGTGTAGTGGCGCAGACCTCTTCAAGCTATGACAGGACCCGGGCCGGCGCGGCAACCCTCGCAGGGCCAGGCCTGGCCGCCGCAGACCTCCTGGACGCATCTAAGGCCTTGACGGACTCTTCCATGCTGGCATGGAAAGCGGCTTCGGCACCGACACGCGTTGTCTGCTCGTTCTCGGACAATTTGAATACCGCCACGGCCTCTACCAGCGACTGCGCCTGGACGTTCAAGCTGCTGGCGGCGGCTGCCATTTCCTCCACCAGCGCGGAATTCTGTTGCGTCGTCTGGTCCATCTGCGTGACGGCTTCGCTCACCTGGGCCATGCCCGTGTTCTGCTCATGGCTGGCGGCACTGATCTCGCCCATGATGTCGGTCACGCGACGAATCGACGTGACCACTTCGGTCATGGTTTTGCCGGCCTGGTCCACAAGACGCGAGCCCTGCTCCACGCGTTCCACGCTGTGGTTGATGAGCTGCTTGATTTCCTTGGCCGCCTCGGCACTGCGCTGCGCCAGTGCACGCACTTCGCCCGCCACCACGGCAAAGCCGCGGCCTTGCTCGCCCGCGCGCGCCGCTTCCACGGCCGCGTTCAAGGCCAGGATATTGGTCTGGAAAGCAATGCCGTCGATGACGCTGATGATGTCGGAAATCCTGTGACTGCTTTCATCAATGCTTCTCATCGTCTCCACCACCTTGGCGACCACTTCGCCCCCCTGGGCCGCCACGGAGGAGGCGCTCAAGGCCATTTGATTGGCTTGACGGGCGTTGTCCGCGTTATGGCTGACCGCCGAGCTCAGCTGCTCCATGGCTGCCGCGGTCTGCTCCAGCGCGCTGGCCTGCTCCTCGGTGCGGCCCGACAAATCGCTGTTGCCCTCGGCAATCTGGGTGCTGCCAGCGGCCACGCCCTGGGCATTGCCACGCACGGCGGTCACGGTCTGCACCAGGCTTTGCTGCATGCGCTGCAGCGCGGTCAGCAGATGGCCCGTCTCGTCCTGCGACTTGACCAGGATTTGCCCGCTCAGGTCGCCACTCGCCACCCGGTCGGCGACTTCCACGGCCTGTGCCAGCGGACCGGTGATGGAACGGGTGATGGTGACGGCCATGAAGATCGCCAGGACCAGGGCAATCGCGCCGGTGATCAGCACCTGCCGCCCCAGACTTTCGGCCGCGGCTTCCGCCTGCTGGCTGGCGGCGTCAGCACCCAGAGTCTGGTGATCTAGCAGCTCGCGCACGGAGCGCTGGTATTCAAGCTGAATGGGGCGCAGCTGGAGTTCGAGCATGGCCTGGGCCTCTTCTCTTTGGCCTTGCGCCAGCAGTGCCAAAAACTCATCGCCGGATTTACTGAAGGCCGTGCCGCGCTTGCCGATCTCCGCCAGCATGGTTTTCCCCTGGTCAGAGCGAACGAGCTGGCCGAGCGCCTTCATTTCTGCCTCGATATCGGCGCGGCTCTTCTGGATCACGCTGCGTGCAGATGCCTGGATCTTCTCTGTCGAGAAAAGCGCCAGATTGCGGAACTGGATCGCTTGCTCATTGCCACCATCCGTGACATTGTTCAAATTCCGAATGATGGGGATGGCCCTTTGGGTGATCTCTTCCAGTTCAGCACGTTGCGTAGACGATCCCAGAAGTGCCACCCCAGCGAGTATCAGCATCAGCACCGTCATGGCGATGAAGGCAGCGCTCAGGCGCGTGGAGATTTTCAAGCGGTCCATTCATGATTCCTTCAATTAGTGGATCGATGCCTCTTAATTGCAAAACTTTGTAACTTTGGATGAAAAGTGTATCTTGTTTGCCTTTTCTCAAGTTGCAACTTTTCTTCTGTTGTAGACGCACACATTCCAGACACGGAAAAGCAAAAGCCTGCTATGCAAAACATAGCAGGCTTTCCATATCCAAATGACAGGGCTTGGGCGCGTTGAGCGCCAGCCCGATCAGCGTGCCGTCGACGGCTGCAACAGCTTCACTTCTTCAAGCTGCGCACGGCTGCCTTGGTCTGCTCCACATGTTCGAGCGGATCGGCGCCGACATGGGCAAACTTGATCTTGCCGTCCTGCCCGATCACATAGGAGATGCGGTCGGCCCGGTTGGGATCGGCTGCCGCCGAAGCGTCGTAGGCCTGGATGGTTTTGGCCTTGGGGTCGGAAGCCACGGCAAACTGGTCGCGACAGGCTTCGGTGGAAAAGCGCTGCAAGGTGGCGATATCGTCATGCGACATGCCCACCACCTGCGCGCCCAGGGCCTTGAACTGCGGCGTGGCCTCGGCAAAGGCGTGGGCTTCCATGGTGCAGCCCTGGGTAAAGGCCTTGGGGAAGAAATACAGCACCACCGGCCCCTTCTTGAGGGCCGCCTGCATATCGAATTCGAAAGGCTTGCCCGCCACCGCCGCCTGGGTGGCGAAGGCCGGCGCCGCATCGCCGACCTTGAGCACCGCATGCGCGGCCGGGGAGAACAGGGCCGCGAGCGCAACGGCTGCGGAAATTGCAAAGGGGATGCCAAAGCCGGTAGTGCGCATGGGAGCTTTCTGCCAATGGTGGATGAGTGGCATTGTCCAGGCTTTCGGTTTTTCCCTGGCCGGCATGCCCTGTGCGTCGGCATGCTGAAGGGGTGCTTGGTGCAGTGCATTCGCCAGAGGGTGGCGACATCTCGGAGCACTCATAAATTCTAGTCGCATTGAAAAACGGCGACAGCCCACGCGGCCACCGGCCGCAATGCACCCACAATGGGGTTCGACATCACGCAGAAAGCTTTGAAATGACAGACAAGAAAGTAGCGGTCATCACGGGTGCAGGATCGGGCGTAGGCAAGGCCGTGGCCCAGGCCTTGCTGGCAGCAGGCTTCCATGTGGTGCTCGCGGGTCGGCGCGCCGAACTGCTCGAGCAGGTCAAGAAGGAAGCGCAGACGCTGCACGGCCGGGGCGATCGCGTGCACTGCGTGCCCACCGATGTGAGCGACCCGGATGCCGTCGCCGCGCTGTTCGCCAGCGCGGTCGCCACATTCGGCCGCGTCGATCTGCTGTTCAATAACGCCGGCCGCGGCAACCCGCCAGGCTCTTTCATCGACTGGACGCCGGAGCAGTGGCGCGAGGTGGTGGATGTGAATCTGAACGGCATGTTCTATTGCCTGCAGCAGGCCTTCAAGGTGATGCGCGACCAGAGCCCCCAAGGCGGACGCATCATCAACAACGGCTCCATCTCCGCGCATACGCCGCGCCCCAATTCGATCGCCTACACGGCGACCAAACACGCGGTGATGGGGCTGACCAAGACCGCCGCGCTCGACGGCCGCCAGTACAACATCGCCGTGGGCCAGATCGACATCGGCAATGCGATGACCGACATGGCCTCGCGCATGGCCAAGGGCGTTCCCCAGGCCAACGGCGAGATCGCTGTCGAGCCCATGATGGATGTGGCCGTGGTCGGCCAGTCGGTGCTCTACATGGCCAGCCTGCCGCTGGAAGCCAACGTGCTGTTCCACACCGTCATGGCGACCAAGATGCCTTTCGTCGGCCGGGGCTGAAGCGCGCTCGCCCAGAATGGTGTGGCGCCTGGGATCTGGGGTGTCATTCGCCCGATTTGCGGGCGCCCAACCACTGCACACACTGGTACCTTTGAGGTGCCCGTCCCGTCGAGGCCACCAGCGCGAAGCGATCGGCCGTGAACTGGATATGCGGAATTCGATCCGGCAGCCTGGGCTCGCCCACCTTCCTGGCCAACGTCAGATGCGGGCGAAAGGCCCCGTCTTGCGTCATCAAACCCATGGCCTTCAGCCTCTGCCCCAAGCGGGCATGCAACTCGCTCAACGCCTGCGGCACCACCGAGGCAGTCAGCACAAGCAAGCCTCGCGGCCACAGCCAGAGTTGATCGAGCGTGAGCGTCACCGGGGACATCGTGACATCCAGCGATGCCAGATCAGGCATGCGGTCTGCCCCCACGCTGCCCAGAAAATGCAGCGTCACATGCCAGTCCTGCGGGGCATACACCGCTGCGCCTGCCGGCCAGTCCATTTGCTGGATCAATTCAGCGATGGCATGGCTGCAAGGCGCATCGGGCCAAAGGGCCAGAAACAGGCGTTGGGTCTTTGCGGTCGGGCCGTCCATGATCTGAATTGTGATCAACCAGGCCGTTTCTTTCCAGCCATTTTTGCTGCAAAAGAGGTACGGATCAGCCCCCCAGGCCCCATGTCCGCGTGGACACCTGGCTGCCGCCAGAAAGAAAAATGGCCTGCCGAATTACCGACAAGCCATTGATTTCATTGAATAAACACTGGTAGGGCGTGACAGACTTGAACTGTCGACCAAAGGATTATGAGTCCTCTGCTCTAACCAACTGAGCTAACGCCCCCCTGCTGCCGCGCCACTGAAGGCGTCTTGGCAAAACCCGACCATTGTAGTGCCTAGCGGCGGTAGCTCAAGGCATTCGTGACGAGTTTGGAGGTGATGTCGACGATCTGGATCATCTTGTCGTAGTTCATGCGCGTCGGGCCGATCACGCCCAGGGTGCCGACGATCTTGCCGTCGACTTCGTAGGGTGCGCTCACCACCGACAGTTCCTCGAAAGGCACGACCTGGCTTTCGCCGCCGATGTAGATGCGCACGCCTTCGGCCTGGCTGGAGATGTCGAGCAGGCGCAGGATCTGGGTTTTCTGCTCGAACAACTCAAACGCCCGGCGCAGGTGGTCCATGTCGCTGGAGAAATCGCTCACGGCCAGCAGGTTGCGCTCGCCCGAGATCACCACGTCGGCTTCGTCGCTTTGCATGGCTTCGGTGCCGACGTTGACGGCGGCCTGCATCAGGGTCGCGACTTCACCGCGCAGCTGGTCCACTTCGCCCTTGAGGCGCTCCCGCACCTGCTCCATGGCCAGGCCCGCATAGTTGGCGTTGAGGAAATTGGCGGCCTCGACCAGTTGCGAAGCGGTGTAGTCGACTTCGGTGAAGATCACGCGGTTTTGCACATCGCCTTCGGGCGAGACGATGATCACCAGAAAGCGCTTTTCGGACAGGCGCACAAATTCGATCTGGCGGAACACCGAGGTGCGCTTGGGCACCATCACCACGCCGACGAAGTGCGACAGGCTCGACAGCAGATGGGCCGCGTTGGCAATGACTTTCTGCGGCTGCTCGGCCGGCAGCACGGGGGTGTGAAAGTCGTCGCGCTGCACCGTGAGCATGGTGTCGACGAACAAACGGTAGCCTTTGGCGGTGGGAATGCGGCCCGCGGAAGTATGTGGGCTGACAATCAAGCCCATTCCTTCCAGGTCGGACATCACATTGCGTATCGTCGCAGGCGACAATTCCAGGCCCGAGGCGCGCGAAAGAGTGCGCGAACCTATGGGCTGGCCGTCGGCAATGTAGCGCTCGACCAGCGCTTTGAGTAACAACTTGGCACGGTCATCGAGCATGTAGTGATTTTAATGATGTAATTTGAAAATGACGTCTAAGTTCCGCCGAGTCGCACTGATCGGGAAATACCAGTCGCCCGCCTCCAGCAGCGCCAGCCCCGACAGTGCACGCCAAGCCCTGCAAGATATTGCCAGCTTTGTCAGCAGCCAAGGATGCGAAGTCATTTTCGAATCCGAAACTGCTGCCCACGCGGGCATACACCAGTATCGGTCCATGGATGTCGACGGCCTCGGGGCCACTTGCGACCTGGGTCTGGTCGTGGGGGGAGACGGCACCATGCTGGGCATAGGCCGCCATCTGGCGCGCTATGGCACGCCCTTGATCGGCATCAACCAGGGGCGCCTGGGATTTGTCACGGATATTCCGTTGGAAGGGTACCAGACCGTTCTCACGCCCATGCTGCAAGGGGAATACGAGGAAGACCTGAGGCCCATGATCCGTGCGCGCGTGATGCGCGGCGATCAACTGGTGTTCGAAGCCCTGGCCATGAACGATGTGGTGGTGAACCGCGGCGCGACGTCGGGCATGGTCGAAGTGCGTGTCGAAGTGGGCGGCAATTTCGTCGCCTACCAGCGCGCCGACGGCCTGATCGTCGCCACCCCCACGGGCTCGACGGCCTACGCCCTGTCTGTAGGCGGGCCGATGATGCACCCTTCGATTCCCGGCTGGGTGATGGCGCCGATTGCGCCGCACACCTTGTCCAACCGCCCCATCGTGCTGTCGGATGCGACCGAAGTGGTCATCGAAGTCGTGGGCGGGCGCGATGTGAGTGCCAATTTCGACATGCAGTCGCTGGCTTCACTGCTGCACGGCGACCGCATTCTGGTGACGCGGGCCGAGCACTGCGTACGTTTTCTGCACCCCAAGGGCTGGAATTACTTTGCCACGCTGCGCAAGAAGCTAGGCTGGAACGAGGGTGGGAACTGACATGAAACACCCCCTGAGCGTCTTACGCCGCTTCCCCCTCTCAACCTTCGGTGGAGGGGGACGGCACCCTCGCTGCGGGGCGGCCCTTGCTCGGTGCCCCTGGGCTGGGACACGCCAGTTTTATGCGTCGTGGATCATGCGTTGCGCTGTGGAGAACTGAGAGATGGCTCTTAAACGTATTGCCTTGCGTGACTTCGTCATCGTCCAGGCCCTGGACCTGGACCTGCACAGCGGCTTCACCGCCCTCACCGGCGAGACCGGCGCGGGCAAATCCATTCTGATCGACGCCGTACAGCTGGCCCTGGGCGCGCGCGCCGACGCCGGCGTGGTGCGCGAAGGCGCGGCGCAGGCCGATATCTGCACCGAGTTCGACTGCCCCGCACGGCTCAAGCCCTGGCTGGAGCACGGCGGTTTTGCGCTGGAAGACAGCCTGCTGCTGCGCCGCGTGATCGATGCCCAGGGCCGCAGCCGCGCCTGGATCAACGGCGCGCCGGCCACCGCCACCCAGTTGCGCGCAGTGGGCGAGCAGCTGCTCGACATCCACGGCCAGCATGCCTGGCAGAGCCTGACCCGCCCGGACGCGGCGCGCGAGCTGCTCGACGCCTACGCCGGCCTGTCCACGCAGTCGCTGCGCAAGCTCTGGGATAGCTGGCGCAGCGCCCGGCAGACGCTGGAACACGCGGTGCAAGCGCAGGACAGCCTGCAACGCGAGCGCGAACGCCTGCAGTGGCAGATCGCCGAACTCGACAAGCTCGCTCCGGGCGACGACGAGTGGGAAGACCTCAACGCCCAACACACCCGCCTGTCCCATGCCCAGGCCCTGCTCGACACGGCGCAAAGCGCCTTGTTCGCCATCGAAGACGACGAGACCGGCGGTCTCGCGGCGCTGAACCGAGCGCATGGCGACCTGCAGGACCAGGAGCACCTGGACCCGGAATTCAAGGAAATCGCCGAAGTGCTGGCCTCGGGCCTGGCGCAGATCAGCGATGCACGCCATTCGCTGCAGTCCTATCTGCACCGCACCGAGCTCGATCCGGATCGCCTGGCCGAACTCGATACGCGCCTGTCGCTGTGGATGCAGCTGGCGCGCCGCTACAAGCGCCCGCCCGCCGAGTTGCCGCTGCTGTTCGCCGGCTGGAAGGAAGAGCTGCGCCAGCTCGATGCAGTGGTCGACATCGAGGCCTTGCGCCAGCAGACCGATACCGCCTATGCCCAGTACGAGCAGGCGGCGCGTGCGCTGTCGCAGCAACGCGCCAAGGCCGCACCCAAGCTGTCGCGCGCCATCACGCTGGCCATGCAGGGACTGGGCATGCAGGGCGGGCGCTTCGAAGTCTCCCAGACCGCGGCCGACGAACCCGGCCCGCAAGGCCTGGACGCACTGGCCTTTCTGGTGGCCGGCCACCCGGGCGCCACACCCAAGCCCATTGGCAAGGTCGCTTCGGGCGGCGAGCTGTCGCGCATTTCGCTGGCGATTGCGGTCACCACCAGCGAACTGGGCGAAGCCTCGACACTGATTTTTGACGAAGTGGATTCGGGCGTGGGCGGCGCCGTCGCCGAAACCGTGGGCCGGCTGATGCACAAGCTAGGCCAGGACCGACAGGTGCTGGCCGTGACCCATCTGCCCCAGGTCGCTGCCTGCGCCGACCACCACCTGGTCGTGGCCAAGCGCCGCGACAAGCAGGCCACCACCAGCTCCGTGACCGCGCTCACACCCGATAGCCGCGTTGCCGAAGTGGCGCGTATGCTGGGCGGTGAACGCCTGTCGGAAACCACCATGGCACACGCCCGCGAAATGCTGCAGCAGGCCTGTGTGCCGGCAAGCAAAGGTTGAGCCATGCTGCTTGAAGTCGTATTGATCACCGGCATGTCCGGCTCCGGCAAGTCCGTGGCCCTGCATGCGTTGGAAGATGCGGGCTATTACTGCGTCGACAACCTGCCGCCCGAGCTGCTGTCCTCGTTCGTGGCCCTGGAACATGCGCACCATGGCAAGCGTGTGGCGATTGCCATCGACGCGCGCAGCGCCACCGGCCTGCCCCAGCTGCCCGCGCAGCTCTCCTTGTTGCGCAGCCAGGGCGTGATGGTGCATTCGCTGTTTCTCGACGCCACCACCAGCACGCTGGTGCGGCGTTTCTCGGAAACCCGCAGGCGCCACCCCCTGTCGGGCGACGAAGCGCAGCAAGGCCGCAAGGCGCTGGCGCAAACCATCGAATGGGAGAGGGAGCTGCTGGCCGACCTGCGCGACCATTCCCAGGTGATAGACACCAGCACCATCCGCTCCTCGCAGTTGCAAAGCTATGTCAAAAGCCTGCTGACCGTGCCCGAAGGGCAGATGACGCTGCTGTTCCAGTCCTTCGGTTTCAAGCATGGCATGCCGGTGGACTGCGACTACCTGTTCGATGTGCGCATGCTGCCCAACCCCTACTACGACACCGACTTGCGCCCCCTGTCGGGCAAGGACGAGCCGGTGCAGACCTTCCTGCGCCAGCAACCCGATGTGCTGCAGATGCAGCAGCACATCACGCAGTTCTTCGAACATTGGCTGCCGCTGCTGGCGCAAAACCACCGCAGCTATGTCACGGTGGCCGTAGGCTGCACTGGCGGCCAGCACCGCTCGGTCTATCTGGTCGAGCAGCTGGCGGCCCACTTCGGCCAGAACTGGCCCACGCTGATTCGCCACCGCGAGCTCGACGGCCGCGCGGCGACGGCGGAAAGCTGATCAGCCTTCGCGTTCGAGCAGCTTGCGCACCGGCGCCGGCAGCCCCATGTCGGTCCACTGCGCGCGCGTGTACCAATCATCGGCCGCTGGTTCGGCTGCATGCACGGCATCGACCCGCGCCAGCACCGGGTGCAGGTGCAGATCGCGGTGCGTGAGCACATGCAAAAAGGCCGGCTGGTGCTCCAGCTCCACGCCGCCTTTCGGCCCGCGCGCCTGGACGGCGGCTTCCAGCGCCGCCGCATCCTCGAACACCGGCGGGCTGTAGAGCCCGGCCCAGATGCCCGAGGAGGGACGCTTGCCCAGGCTGATCCGGCCCTGGCTGTCCTGGGCCAGCAGCAGCCACCATGACTGCGCGCTGCGCTTGAGCTTGCGCGTACGCACCGGGTAGTCCTCGGGGTTGCCGGCGCGCGCCGCTTTGCACTGGCTTTGCAGCGGGCACAACAGGCAGGCAGGCTTGCGCGGCAGGCACAGGCTAGCGCCCAGATCCATCATGCCCTGGGTGTAGCGCGGCATGGCTTCGTACAGATCCAGTTCGCGCGAATCGGGGCACAGGTCCGTGGCCAGATCCCACAATGTGCGCTCGTTCTTCGCCACGGCCAGGTCTTCGCCAAAGGCCAGCACGCGCGTGAGCACGCGCCGTACATTGGCATCCAGAATCGGCACGCGCTGCGAAAAGCAGAACGAGGCGATCGCTCCCGCGGTGGAGCGGCCGATGCCGGGCAGCGTGGCCAGGGCCTCGGCCGTTTCCGGGAAGCGCCCGCCGTGCAAGGCCATCACGGCCTGGGCGCACTTGTGCAGATTGCGCGCCCGGCTGTAATAGCCCAGGCCGCTCCACAGACCCAGCACGGCGTCCTCGGACGCGGCCGCCAGACTGGCGACATCGGGGAACTGCTGCAGAAACCGCGGAAAGTAGCCCAGCACCGTGGCGACCTGGGTTTGCTGCAGCATGATTTCGGACAGCCAGACCCGGTAGGGGTCGCGCGTTTGCTGCCAGGGGAGATGGTTGCGGCCGTGCGAGGCCTGCCACTGCACGACGGCGGTGGCGATGGAGGAAGACGTCAAAATCAGATTACCGGTATGGGGTCGCGGGTTTCGCCGGGCGCGGACGCAGGCAGGGCCAGCAATTGTTGGCACTGTTGCGCCAGTCGCAGCTCCAGCGCCGCGATGCCGGCGTCAGCCGCCTCGATCTCGGCAATGCGTTCGACCAGGCTGCTGGCGGCCTGCTGGATGCGATCCACGGCCTCGATGCGGCGCGTGAAACTGCGCTTGCGTTCCTGCCATTGTGCATCGAGTTGGGCCATGGCCGATTGGCTCCACAGCGCCATGGCGTCGGCCGCAGTGGCAAATACCGTGGTCAGGCGCAGGGCCAGGGCCTGGACCAGGCGCTGCGAGTAATCGGCCCGGGCCAGCCGGATGGCATGGCCCAGTCCCAGGTAGTGCAGATAGCCGCGCTCGACCTGGTCCAGCGCCCGGGTCAGGTCCTGCAATTGCAATGTCGTCGTGGCCTGCAGCGAAAAGCCGAATTCGGCGTTCAACTCGCGAAAGGTCGCGGCCAGCATCTGCTGCAGCTCCCCGGCCTCGACCAGCGCCTGATCGACCACCCCGTGCAGTTGCACAAAAGCGCCGGCATAGAGTCGGCGCGCGCCCAGCTTCAGGCCGCCATGCTGCAAGGCCTGGCGCAGGCCCGCCAGCTGGACTTCGACCGCGCCCGCGCCCAGGGACTGCCGCAAGGCCTGCAACATGCGCCCATGCACGGTGCGCAGCGCCTGGATTCGCGCCGCGCTGGCACTGAACTCGCCCTGCTCCTGCTCTATGCGCCGACGCATGGCCTCGATCACGGAAGCGTTCTTGCCAC
>JAMNYN010000354.1 GCA_023622805.1 Pseudomonadota bacterium
GCCCCGTTCATCTTCGGTCACCGCAACAAGATTCACATCATCAACCTGGAAAAGTCGCTGCCGATGCTCCAGGAAGCGCAAAAGTTCGCCAAGCAGCTGTCCGCCACCCGCGGTACCGTGCTGATGGTCGGTACCAAGCGCCAGGCCCGTGACACGGTGGCTGCTGAAGCCCAACGTGCTGGCGTGCCTTACGTCGACCAGCGCTGGCTCGGCGGCATGCTGACCAACTTCAAGACCGTCAAGACGTCGATCAAGCGTCTGAAGGACATGAAGATCCAGCAAGAAGCCGGTCTGGAAAGCATGAGCAAGAAGGAACAGCTGATGTTCGCTCGCGAACTGATCAAGCTGGAAAAGGACATCGGCGGCATCCAGGACATGAACGGTCTGCCCGACGCCATCTTCGTGATCGACGTGGGTTTCCACAAGATTGCCGTGGCCGAAGCCAAGAAGCTGGGCATCCCCCTGATCGGCGTGGTTGACACCAACCACAACCCCGAAGGCATCGACTACGTGATCCCTGGTAACGATGACTCGGCCAAGGCTGTCGAGCTGTACGCCAAGGCCATCGCTGACGCGATCCTGGCTGGTCGTGCTGATGCCGTCAACGACGTGGTCAAGGCCGTGGCTGCTGAAGGCTCGGACGAATTTGTGGAAGTGCAAGAGTCGGCTGCCTAAAGTCCGGCAACGCGATGAGTCGCGATAAAAAAGCGGGGCTCTGGTAGCCCCCTTTTTTTAGCCTCAATCCTTGTAACGAATCGAACTGAAATCGGAGAAATAAGATGGCTGTTATTACCGCAAAACTGGTGGCTGAACTGCGTGCCAAGACCGACGCCCCCATGATGGAATGCAAGAAGGCACTGACGGAAGCCGACGGCGACCTGGTCAAGGCTGAAGAGCTGCTGCGCGTCAAGCTGGGCACCAAGGCTGGCAAGGCCGCTTCGCGTATCACCGCCGAAGGCGTGGTCGCGGCTTTCATCAATGGCGACGTGGGCGCCATGATCGAAGTCAACAGCGAAACCGACTTCGTGTCCAAGAACGACAGCTTCCTGGCCCTGGCCGATGCAGCTGCCCGTCTGGTGGCTGAGCACAACCCTGCCGATGTGGCTGCCCTGTCGGCACTGCCCTACGAGCAAGACACCTACGGCCCCACGCTGGAAGACGTGCGCGCCGGCCTGATCGGCAAGATCGGCGAGAACATGTCGTTCCGTCGCTTCAAGCGTTTCAGCGGCACCAAGCTGGCTTCCTACCTGCACGGCTCGCGCATTGGCGTGATCGTCGAGTACGAAGGTGACGCTACGGCTGCCAAGGACGTGGCAATGCACGTTGCTGCCATGAAGCCCGTCGCGCTGACCAGCGCTGACGTGTCGGCTGACCTGATCGAAAAAGAACGCGTCGTCGCAACCGCCAAGGCCGCTGAGTCGGGCAAGCCTGCTGACATCGCCGCCAAGATGGTTGAAGGTTCGGTGCAGAAGTTCCTCAAGGAAGTCTCGCTGTTCAACCAGGTCTTCGTGAAGGCTGCTGACGGCAAGCAAACCGTCGAGCAAATGCTCAAGGCTACCAACACCACCATCAAGGGCTTCACCCTGTACGTGGTTGGTGAAGGCATTGAGAAGAAGGTGGATGACTTCGCTGCTGAAGTCGCCGCCCAAGTGGCAGCTGCCAAAGCTGGCGCTTAAATCCGTCGACTGTTTTTTTCCCCTGTTTCCTTTTTTCACCGTACGGAGTATTTGTTCATGACCCACGCAACACCAGCCCACAAGCGTATTTTGCTCAAGCTGTCTGGTGAGGCGCTCATGGGCGACGATGCCTTTGGCATCAACCGTGCCACGATAGTGCGCATGGTGGAAGAAATCGCTGCTGTCACCCGTGTGGGTGTGCAGGTGGCGGTGGTGATCGGGGGGGGGAACATTTTCCGTGGCGTGGCTGGCGGCTCTGTCGGCATGGACCGCGCCACGGCGGATTACATGGGCATGCTGGCCACGGTCATGAATGGCCTGGCCCTGGCTGATGCCATGGACAAGCAGGGCCTCACGGCCCGCGTGATGTCCGCCATTGCCATCGAGCAGGTGGTCGAGCCCTACGTGCGCCCCAAGGCGCTGCAGTACCTCGAAGAAGGCAAAGTAGTGGTGTTCGCCGCCGGCACGGGCAATCCGTTCTTCACGACCGACACCGCCGCTGCCTTGCGCGGCGCTGAAATCGGTGCCGAAGTGGTGCTCAAGGCCACCAAGGTGGATGGCGTGTACACGGCCGATCCGTTCAAGGACCCGACAGCAACCCGCTACACCAAGCTCAGCTTTGACGAAGCGATTTCCCGCAACCTGGGCATCATGGATGCCACCGCGTTTGCCTTGTGCCGCGACCAGAAGTTGCCTGTACGGGTGTTTTCCATCGTCAAGCATGGGGCGCTTTTGCGCGTGGTCATGGGCGAAGACGAAGGTACCTTGGTGTACGCTTAAAAATCATGCACCGCGCAGGTGCATAGCCGTTTTCGAGGAATAGACATGACGATTGCAGAAATCAAACAAACCATGGAAACCAAGATGGAGCAGTCCATCACGGCTTTCAAGAACAATCTGGGCAAGATCCGTACCGGACGCGCCAGCGCCGGCATGCTCGACAGCATCCAGGTGGAATATTACGGCTCGATGGTGCCGTTGACCCAGGTGGCCAACGTGTCGCTGCAGGATTCGCGCACGCTGAGTGTGCAGCCCTGGGAAAAGAGCATGGCTGCCAAAGTGGAGAAAGCCATCCGTGAAAGCGATCTGGGTCTGAACCCCTCGTCGCTGGGTGAGCTGATTCGCGTGCCCGTGCCGCCGATGAGCGAAGAGCGCCGCAAGGAAATGACCAAGCTCGCGCGCAACGAAGCCGAAGGCGCGAAGATCGCGATCCGCAATCTGCGCCGCGATGCCAACGACGCCGTCAAGCGCCTGGTCAAGGACAAGCTGGCGTCCGAAGACGACCAAAAGCGCGCCGAATCCGACGTGCAAAAGGTCACCGACCGCCGCATCGTGGAAATCGATTCGCTGGTCGCCGGCAAAGAACAAGAGATCATGGCGGTTTGACTGGTTCAGTCGCTGTAGATATCCCCTTGCAGAACTCTACTGATTTGACTGTACCCCGCCACGTTGCCATCGTCATGGATGGCAACGGCCGCTGGGCCAAGCAGCGTTACATGCCCCGCCTGGCGGGCCATGCGCAAGGCGTGAAGTCTTTGCGCCGCTGCGTCAAAGCCTGCGTGGACCGCGGCATTTCCGTGCTGACGGTGTTTGCCTTTTCTTCGGAAAACTGGCGCCGTCCCGAAGCCGAAGTGTCGGGACTGATCAGCTTGCTCGCTTCGGCCCTGAGCCGGGAAGTGGTGCAGCTGGGCAAGGATGGCGTGCGGGTGTGTTTCATTGGCGATCGCCAGGCACTGCCCGAGCGCGTGGCCGCCGGTCTGGACGCCGCCGAGCGCGAGACGGCGAACAACACCAAGCTGGTCTTCAACGTCTGTTTCAACTATGGTGGCCGCTGGGACATTGCCCAGGCCGCGGCCCGCCTGGCCGCCGAGGGCGTGGCCATCACCGAGGACAGCCTGGGCTCCGCCATGAGCATGGCCCATGTGGCTGATCCCGATTTGCTGATCCGCACCGGCGGAGAAATGCGCATCAGCAATTTCCTGCTGTGGCAATTGGCCTATTCGGAACTGTTTTTCAGCCCCGCCCTGTGGCCCGACTTCGATGAAGCGGCCTTGGACGAGGCGATCGCTGCCTACGGAGCCCGCGAGCGCCGTTTTGGCAAAACTTCTGCACAAATTCAGCCGGCGGCTCCCGCAAAGATACCGGTCTGAGAAAGGGAATCATGCTCAAGCAGCGTGTCATCACCGCCTTGGTCCTGCTGGCAATTCTTCTTCCCGCATTGTTCTATCCGGACCCGCTGCCGTTTGCGCTGCTGGTCCTGGGGCTGATGGCTGCAGGAGCCTGGGAGTGGGGCCGGATGCAAGGCCTGGGCCAATCGGCTGCCCTGGCCCTGGGCGGGGCCTGCGTGGCGCTGTGCGGCTTGTCCTGGGCCCTGGGCTGGCTGGATCAACCCCTGACCTGGTTGTGGATCATCGGCGGCAGCCTGTGGGTGCTGGCTGCCGCGGCCTTGCTGCGTGCCGGCGTGGGCGCCTGGGGCGGCTTGCCGCTGGCGCTGCGCCTGATCGGCGGCGTGCTGGCACTGTGGCTGGCCTGGCTGGCCGTGGTTCAGGCACACCGCATCGGCATCAATTTCCTGCTGTCCGTGCTGGTGCTGGTCTGGGTCGCGGACATCGGCGCCTACTTCGCCGGCCGCACCTGGGGTCTGCGATTCACCCGCAACAAGCTTGCGCCTTCGATCAGCCCCGGCAAGAGCTGGGAAGGGGTCTGGGGCGGTATGGTCGGCGTGCTGGTGCTGGCGGGCATCTGGGTGGTGGCTGACCGCCAGCTTGGTGCGAGCGTGGCCAGTTTCTACTCTCTGCTGTCGCGCCAGGGCCTGTGGTTCCTGCTGCTGGCCGTGGTGTTCATGGCGGCCATGAGCGTGGTCGGCGACCTCGTCGAATCCCTGGTCAAGCGCAGCGTAGGCGTCAAGGACAGCAGCGGCCTGCTGCCCGGCCACGGCGGCGTGCTGGACCGCATCGATGCGTTGCTGCCGACCCTGCCGCTGGCCATGATGCTTTCTTCTTTCGTACATCCATGAAACAACGACTCACTATCCTCGGCTCTACCGGCTCGATTGGCACCAGCACGCTGGACGTGGTGGCGCGCCACCCGCAGGACTACGAAGTGTTCGCCTTGAGCGCCGCGACCCAGGTGGATGCGATGCTTGCGCAGTGCGCGCAGTTTCAGCCGCGCTTCGCGGTCATGGCCAGTCCTGAGCACGGCCGGGCGCTGGCGGAAAAAATCCAGGCCAACGGCCTGGCCACGCAGGTCTTGCAGTCGCCGGATGCCCTCGATCAGATCGCCGCGCACGAGAATGTGGACGCGGTCATGGGCGCCATCGTCGGTGCCGCGGGCCTGGGCCCCTGCCTGGCGGCGGCACGCGCCGGCAAGCGCCTGCTGCTCGCCAACAAGGAAGCGCTGGTGGTGGGCGGAGCGCTGTTCATGGACACCGTCAAGCGCCATGGCGCGACGCTGCTGCCCATAGACAGCGAACACTCGGCCATTTTCCAGTGCCTGCCCGAAGACCGCGGCAGCTGGGCGACGCGCGTGGACAGCATTTTGCTCACGGCTTCGGGCGGACCGTTTCGCCAGCGCGACCCGGCCAGCCTGTCGCAGATCACGCCCGAACAGGCCTGCGCCCACCCCAATTTCTCCATGGGGCGCAAGATTTCCGTCGATTCCGCGACCATGATGAACAAGGCGCTGGAAGTCATCGAGGCCCGCTGGCTGTTCGACATGGCGCCCGAGCAGATCAAGGTCGTCATCCATCCCCAGCAGATCGTGCACTCCATGGTGCAGTTCAAGGACGCTTCGGTGCTGGCCCAGTTGGGCACGCCCGACATGCGCGTGCCGATTGCCTGCGGCCTGGCCTGGCCGGAGCGCATCGTGAGCGGCGCGGCCACGCTGGACTTTTCCAAGCTCGCGGCCCTGACGTTCGAAGAAGCCGATGCCCAGCGCTTTCCGGGACTGCATCTGTCGTGGCAGGCCTTGCGCGCGACCGAAGGCACGACCACGGTGCTCAATGCCGCCAATGAAGTGGCGGTGGACGCTTTCCTCAACCGGCGCCTGTCGTTTGACCGCATCCACGCGGTCAACCTTGAGACCCTGGAGAAGATGCCGCTGCCGCGCGCTCCGGGATCGCTGGAAGATTTGCTGTCCCTGGACGCCCAGGCCCGGGTCTTTGCCCGCGTAGCGGTCGAGCGCTGGGCGCTGGCCTGAGCGCCGGGCCCGGCCGGACCTTGTTGAAACCGAACCCGAGCACCCGCCTATGTTGATGACTGTTCTTGCCTTCGCGCTTGCGCTGGGTTTGTTGATCGCGGTGCACGAGTACGGTCATTACCGCGTGGCCGTGGCCTGCGGCGTCAAGGTGCTGCGGTTTTCGGTGGGCTTCGGCAAGCCTTTGCTGCGCTGGCAGCCCAAAGGCTCGCCCACGGAGTTCGTGCTCGCGGCCTTTCCATTGGGCGGCTATGTGCGCATGCTCGACGAGCGCGAAGCGCCGGTCGCGCCCGAAGAGCGCCATCTGGCGTTCAACAACCAGTCGCTGCGCGCGCGTGCCGCCATCGTGGCCGCGGGCCCGGCGGCCAATCTGCTGCTGGCCGTGCTGTTGTACGCCGGCGTCAACTGGCTGGGCGTGCAAGAGCCCAAGCCCTACCTGGCCAGCCCCGCGGCCGGCTCCCTGGCCCAGAAGGCCGGCTTGCAAGGCGCGGAGCTGGTGCAGGCCGTGGCGCGCGGCGACGGCCCCTGGGAGCCCGTAGTCTCGTTTGACGAGCTGCGCTGGGCCCTGGCGCGCTCGGCCCTGGAAGGCCAGGACGTGCGCCTGGAAATCGTGCGTCCACAGGAGCGTTCGGCTACGGTGCTGACCCTGCCGCTGGGCGGCATGGATACGCGCGAGGCCGACGAAAAATTGTTCCAGCGCATAGGCGTGGTCGCACCATGGACCCCGCCGGTGATGGGCGAGGTGCTGCCCGACGGCGCGGCCCAGCGCGCAGGCCTGCGCGAAGGCGACAAGGTCTTGTCCGTGGGGGCGCAGGCGGTGGTCGACGGCCAGCAGTTGCGGGCACAGATACGCCAGTCCGTGCGGGACAAGCAGGGCCTGGAGCAAGAATGGCGCGTGGAACGCGCAGGACAGACGCTGGTGCTGCCGGTGCGCCCGGATGCGGTTCAGGACGGCGAGCAATGGGTAGGCCGGGTCGGGGCTTTTGTCGGCGCCGCACCCGAGATGACGCTGGTGCGCCGCGGTTTCTGGGATGGTCTGCAAAACGGCGCGCAGCGCACCTGGGATCTGTCGGTATTGACGCTGCGCATGATGGGCCGCATGGTGATCGGCGAAGCTTCGCTGAAGAACATCAGCGGGCCGCTGACGATCGCCGACTATGCCGGCAAATCGGCCAGCATGGGCGTGACGCAGTACCTGGCGTTTCTGGCGCTGATCAGCGTCAGCCTGGGCGTACTCAACCTGCTGCCTTTGCCGGTTTTGGACGGCGGGCACCTGATGTATTATCTTTGGGAAGGCGTGACGGGCCGGCAGGTGTCCGAAGCTTGGATGGAAAGATTGCAGCGTCTCGGCGTGGCAGTGCTACTGCTGATGATGTGCATCGCCTTTTTCAACGATATCAACCGGCTTTTGGGCTAACTTTTTTTGCCGAATTTGCCATGCAAGGTCGGCGGCAATCCACTCATGAAAAAACACATCAATCGCTTAGGCGCGCGCACCGCTTCGGCCTTGACCGCCATGGTTCTTGCGGCCAATGCCGCCTGGGCGCTGGAGCCTTTCAAGGTGCAGGACATTCGCGTTGAAGGTCTGCAACGGGTGGAAGCGGGCACCGTCTTTGCCTCCATCCCCTTGCGCGTGGGCGATGACTACAACGACGAAAAAGGCTCGGCCGCGATCCGCGCGCTGTTTGCGCTGGGACTGTTCAAGGACGTGCGCCTCGAAGCCAACGGCAACGTGCTGACGGTGGTCGTCGAAGAACGTCCGACCATCGCCGACGTCAACTTCGCGGGGACCAAGGAGTTCGACAAGGACACGCTGAAGAAGGCCATGCGCGACGTGGGCCTGGCCGAAGGCCGGCCGTTCGACAGCGCCCTGGCCGACCGGGCCGAGCAGGAACTCAAGCGCCAGTACATCAACCGCAGCCTGTACGGCGCGGAAGTCGTGACCACGGTGACGCCCATCGAACGCAACCGGGTCAACCTGACGTTCACCGTGACCGAAGGCGAGCCCGCCAAGATCAACGAAATCCATGTGGTCGGCAACAAGGCCTTCAGCGAATCCACGCTCAAGGACTTGTTCGACCAGGACACCGGCGGCTGGCTCAGCTGGTACACCAAGTCCGACCGTTATGCGCGCTCCAAGCTCAACGCCGATCTGGAGGCGCTGCGCTCCTTCTATCTGCAGCGCGGCTACCTGGAATTCCGCGTCGACTCCACCCAGGTCGCGATCTCTCCAGACAAGCAGACGATTTCGCTGACGCTGAACATCCACGAAGGCGAACGCTACGTGGTGTCGGGCGTGCAGCTCGAAGGCAATTACCTCGAGCGCAACGACGAATTCAAGTCCCTGGTCAAGATCAAGCCGGGCGAGCCTTACAACGCCGACCAGGTCACGGCCACGACCAAGGCCTTCACCGACCACTTCGGCAACTTCGGCTTTGCTTTCGCGCGCGTCGAAGCCGTGCCCGAAATCGACCGGGCCAACAACCGCGTGGCCATCGTGCTCAAGGCCGAGCCTTCGCGCCGCGCCTATGTGCGTCGCATCCAGGTCAGCGGCAACAACCGCACGCGCGACGAAGTCGTGCGCCGCGAGTTCCGCCAATACGAAGCGTCCTGGTACGACGGCGACAAGATCAAGATCTCGCGCGACCGCGTCGACCGCCTGGGCTTCTTCACGGAAGTCAATGTGGACACCCAGGAAGTGCCAGGCTCGCCCGACCAGGTGGATCTGGTGGTGACGGTGGCCGAAAAGCCCACGGGCTCGTTGCAATTGGGTGCAGGTTTTTCCAGTGCAGAGAAGGTTTCCCTGTCATTTGGTATCAAACAGGAAAATGTGTTTGGTTCCGGTAACTACCTGGGTGTGGACGTCAACACCAGCAAGTACAACCGGACCTTGGTGGTCAGCACCACCGATCCTTACTTCACCAAGGAAGGCATCTCGCGCACGCTGGACATGTTCTACCGCACCCAGAAGCCGTATGAAGACCAGGGCGGCAACTACCAGCTGGTGACGGCGGGTACGAGCGTGCGTTTCGGCGTGCCGTTCAGCGAAGTCGACACGGTGTTCTTCGGCGGCGGTATCGAGCAGACCAAGATCAAGCCGGGCACCAATATTCCCGCGGCCTACCTGGCCTATGGCGACACCTACGGCTACACCAGCACGGCCGTGCCCCTGACCGTTGGTTGGTCGCGCGACAGCCGCGACAGCGCGCTGGCGCCCAATTCCGGACGCTACCAGCGTCTGAACACCGACTGGTCGGTGGCTGGCGATGCACGCTACGTGCGCGCCAACTACCAGATCCAGCAGTATGTTCCGCTGAACAAGAAGTTCACGCTGGCCTTCAACGGCGAGCTGGGCTGGGGCAAGGGCCTCAACGGCCGTCCGTTCCCGGTATTCAAGAACTTCTACTCGGGCGGTCTGGGCTCGGTGCGCGGCTTTGACCAGGGTACGCTGGGTCCGCGTGACATCATCGGCTCGTCCCTGGGCGGCCCGAAGAAGGTCACGCTGAACGCCGAATTCATGGCCCCTCTGCCGGGCGCGGGCAATGACCGCACTTTGCGCGTGTTTACGTTTGTGGACGTCGGCAATGTGTTTGGCGACAATGAAACCGTCGATTTTTCGCAGATGCGAGCCTCGGCAGGCCTGGGTCTGAGCTGGATTTCTCCGTTGGGGCCATTGCGCTTGGCGTATGCTCACCCTGTGCGTAAATTCGCTGGCGATAAAATCCAGAAACTTCAATTCCAAATCGGAACGTCCTTCTAATGAAATCTCTTTCCCGCCAAATCTCCCTGGCCGTGCTGATGGGCTCGATGGCTCTGGCTGCGCATGCGCAAGAATTCAAGGCCGGTTTTGTCAATACGGATCGTATCTTCCGCGAAGCAACCACGGCCAAGGCCGCGCAAGCCAAGCTGGAGCAGGAATTCGCCAAGCGCGAAAAAGACCTGGTCGACATGGGTACCACCTTGAAGACGGCTTCGGACAAGTTCGAGCGCGAAGCACCGACCCTGTCGGAATCGCAGCGCACCGCGCGCCAGCGTCAGCTGGTCGAGCAGGACCGCGAGTTCCAGCGCAAGCGCCGTGAATTCCAGGAAGACCTGAATTCGCGCAAGAACGAAGAGCTGTCGCAAGTGCTCGAGCGCGCCAACAAGGTCGTCAAGACCGTGGCCGAAGCCGAAAAATACGATGTCATCCTGCAAGAAGCGGTTTACATCAACCCCAAGTACGACATCACCGACAAGGTGATCAAGGCCCTGAACGCTGCAAAGTAATTTGCGGCATAAGACGTACAGACAGTGAGCTTGTTTCTCGGGCAAATTGTGGGTGCGCTGGGGGGGACGCTGGAGCTGGCCGGCAGCGATACGGAGATCCTCCGCATCGCTCCGCTGGACTCCGCAGGCCCGGGAGACTTGAGTTTCCTGAGCAATCCACGCTACCAGCAGCAACTGGCCGCCTCCAAGGCGGCCTGTGTCATTGTGGCGCCTGCCATGCGGGAGGCCGCCATGCAACGCGGTGCCTGCATCGTGGCCGACAATCCTTATGTGTATTTCGCGCGCGCGACCCAGCTGTGGAAGCGGCTGCACGCGCGCGCCGTGCCTGTGGGCGTGCATCCCAGCGCGGTGGTTGATCCCGAGGCGGTGGTCGATGCCACGGCCTACGTGGGCCCGCTGTGCGTGGTCGAGCGGGGCGCGCGCATTGGCGCGGGCACGCAGCTCAAGTCGCGTGTCACGGTGGGTGAAGACTGCATCGTGGGTGCGCGCTGCATACTGCATTCGGGTGTAGTGCTGGGCTCGGACGGCTTCGGCTTCGCGCCCGAAGGCGGTGCCTGGGTGAAAATCGAACAATTGGGCGCCGTGCGCATCGGCGACGATGTGGAAATTGGTGCAAATACCTGCATCGACCGGGGTGCGCTGGACGACACTGTGATCGAAGACGGCGTGAAGCTGGATAATCTGGTCCAGATCGGCCACAACGTTCATGTGGGACGGCATGTCGCCATGGCCGGCTGTGTGGGCGTGGCGGGCAGCGCGCAGATCGGTGCACATTGCACCGTCGGCGGCGGCGCCATCGTACTGGGGCATTTGCAACTGGCCGAAAATGTACATATCTCGGCGGCGACTGTGGTGACGCGTTCTTTGAACAAGCCCGGCGTCTATACAGGAATGTTTCCTGTCGATGAAAACACCAAATGGGAAAAAAACGCTGCCACTTTGAAGCAGCTGCATAGCTTGCGCGAGCGCATCAAGGCACTCGAGCAACAGCAGCAGCAGGGCAGCAAGATCGGAACGCAATGATGGATATCCACGCAATTCTCAAGCAACTGCCTCACCGCTACCCGTTTCTGCTGGTAGACAAGGTGCTGGAACTTGAGAGCAACACACGCATCAAGGCCATCAAGAACGTCACGTTCAATGAGCCGTATTTCCAGGGTCACTTCCCCGGTCGCCCCGTCATGCCTGGCGTGCTCATGCTCGAAGCCCTGGCGCAAGCCGCAGGCCTGCTGGCATTCGATGCCATGGGCCAGGTGCCGGACGAAAACAACATCTACTACTTTGTGGGCATCGACGCCGCGCGCTTCAAGCGCCCGGTCGAGCCTGGCGATCAGTTGGTGCTGGAAATCACCATCGACCGCGTGCGCGGCGGCATCTGGAAGTTCAAGGGCGTGGCCCGCGTGGGCGACGAAGTGGCCTGCGAAGCGAACCTGATGTGCACCATGCGGGCCGTAGGCTGAAAGTGCTGTGTTGGCTGTGAGTCGCATTCACTCTACCGCGCTGGTTGATCCGGCAGCCTGCCTGGACGCCTCGGTCACGGTCGGGCCTTATGCCGTGATCGGCCCCGATGTGCGCATTGGTGCCGACACGACGGTCGGCGCGCATTGCGTCATCGAAGGCCACACGACGATTGGCCAGGGCAACCATATTTTCCAGTTCGCCTCATTGGGCGCGCAGCCGCAGGACAAGAAGTACGCGGGCGAGCCCACGCGACTGGTCATCGGCGACCGCAATACCATTCGCGAGTTCTGCACGTTCAACACCGGCACGGCCCAGGACCAGGGCCTGACGCAGGTGGGCAACGACAACTGGATCATGGCCTACGTGCACATTGCTCACGACTGCGTCGTGGGCAACCATACGGTGCTGGCCAACAACGCCACGCTGGCGGGCCATGTGAAAGTCGGGGACCACACCATTCTGGGTGGTCTGACCGGCGTGCACCAATTCACCCACATCGGTGCCCATGTGATGGCCGGCTTTGCCAGCCACATTTCACAGGATGTGCCGCCCTTCATGCTGGTCGACGGCAATCCGCTGTCGGTGCGCGGCTACAACCTCGAAGGCTTGCGCCGGCGCGGTTTTTCGCCGCAGCGCCTGCAGGCCGTCAAGCAGATGCACAAGCTGCTGTACCGCCAGGGGCTGACGCTGGAAGCCGCACGCCAGGCGATTGCCGCGCTGGACGTGCAGTATCCGGAAGCTGCCAGCGACATCCAGGCCCTGACCTCGTTCATCGCCAGTTCAACGCGCGGTCTCGCGCGCTGATAAGGAGTTGTGATGACTGCACCGCGCGTGGCGATGGTGGCCGGCGAGACGTCCGGCGATCTGTTGGCCGGCCTCATTCTCGACGGGCTCAAGAGCCAGTGGCCGGCGCTGCAAAGCGCGGGCATTGGCGGCCCGCAAATGCAGGCGCGTGGTTTTGACGCCTGGTGGGACAGTCAGCGCCTGGCCGTGCATGGCTACAACTGGGAAGTCTTCCAGCGCCTGGCCGAGCTGCTGCGCATTCGCCGGCAGTTGCGCCAGCGCCTGCTGGCCGACCCGCCGGCGGTTTTCGTCGGCGTGGACGCTCCGGATTTCAATCTGGGGCTGGAAGCGGACTTGCGCGCCCAGGGCATCAAGACGGTGCATTTCGTCTGCCCGTCCATCTGGGCCTGGCGTGCGAACCGGGTGGAGAAAATCCGCCGTGCCGCTGACCACGTGTTGTGCATTTTTCCGTTCGAGCCCGCGCTGCTGGCAAGCCACGGCATTGCCGCGACCTATGTAGGCCACCCGCTGGCCAGCGTGATCCCGCTGGTGCCTGACCGCCAGGCGGCACGCCAGCGACTGGGTCTGTCGCCAGAGGCGCTGGTGCTGGCCGTGCTGCCCGGCAGCCGTACCTCTGAAATTCGTTATATCGCGCCCGCGTTCTTCGCGGCCGCAGCCCTGGTCGTCAAGGCCTTCCCGGCCGTGGAAATCATCGTCCCGGCCGTGCCCTCGATGATCGAAGTGGTACGCCAGGCCGCGCGCCAGGCGGGCATGGAAGGGCGGGTCCGGATTCTTTCCGGCCAGTCCCACGATGCCCTGGCGGCCTGCGACTGCACGCTGATTGCCAGCGGCACGGCGACACTGGAAGCGGCGCTGTTCAAGCGCCCCATGGTGATCGGCTACCGCATGCAGTCGCTGAGCTGGCGCCTGATGCGCCGCAAGCAGCTCCAGCCCTGGGTCGGACTGCCCAACATCCTGTGTGGCGAGTTTGTCGTGCCGGAGTTGCTGCAGGACGCGGCCAGCCCCGAGGCCCTGGCGGCCGAAGTGCTGCGCTG
>JAMNYN010000101.1 GCA_023622805.1 Pseudomonadota bacterium
GGTCTGCGCAACGACAACTCGGTCAAGTACCGCTTCAACATGAACGGCTGGGGTGCGCAGCTGCATTACGCTTTTGGCGAGCAGACTTCATCCAAATCCTCCAATGCCGCCTGGGGCGGGAATGTCAGCTACGGCAGCAAGCAGCTGAACGTCGCCCTGGCCTATGACCAGCAGAACGGCCTGGACGTCAACGGCGCGCATCCGCTCGCCCGCAAGACGGCGCTGGGCGCGGCCTACCAGCTCACGTCCCAGCTGCGCCTGTCCACGGGCTATCGCTGGGGGCAAAACAAGAGCGCCGTCGGCGCAGTGACACAGCGCGATGACTTCTGGTGGCTGGGCGTGAATTACCAGCCCACAGGCGCCTTGACCTTGAGCGCGGCCTACTACCAGCAAAACATCAAGACCGCTCCGGGCAACCCGCCGGATCCCAAGCAGTTGACGCTGCAGGCGATCTACGCGCTCTCCAAGCGCACGGATGTGTACGCCTCCCTGGCCCACGCCAAGAATGCCGGGGTGAATTTCGCGGCGCTCAACACCTTGGGCGGCAACGCCAACAGCCAGACGGGCGCGGCCCTGGGCATCCGCCACCGCTTCTGACGCCTTTCGGCGTCGCTTCCAACCCTCTTCAGCGCCTGGTGGGGCAAAGGCTGAAGAGGGTTTTTTCATCTTGGGGCGGCCCAAGATAAACACATCTGGGGGGCCTCGCCCCCCCAGCGCGGCTGCGCGCAGCGAGCAAGCGTGGGGGCCATTTTTCATCGCCGGGCCGCCCCAAGATGAAAAAAGCCCCCTTGGGGGGCAGCGCAGCTACGCGAAGCGAGCAAGCGTGGGGGCCATTACTCATCGCCGGGCCGCCCCAAGATGAAAAAAGCCCCCTTGGGGGGCAGCGCAGCTACGCGCAGCGAGCAAGCGTGGGGGCCATTATTCATGCCGCTCAGTTAACCTGCGCCACTTCGTTGAGCAGCAGATCGGCGATGTGCCGCAGACGCTCGGGGCTGGACCGGTGCTTGGACACGGCCACGCTGAGTCCGGCCCACCAGTTTTGCGTCATGGGAAACGCGCAACCCACGCCGTTCGAATCGATCAGTACGTCCGAGACTTCCGAGTAGCCCACGGCGCGTGCCTGCAGCACGGCTTTCTTGATGGTGGTGATGGATTGGTGGTTGCGCGAATACTCCGCTTCGTGCCTGGACAACACGCTGTGGACTTCGGCATCGTCCATTTGCGCCAGCATGGAGATACCGCAGGCACTGGCCCCCAGCAGCCTTCGAACCCCCACCTCGACCACATAGGCCTTGGTCGGGTGCCCGCCTTCCACCCGGCTCAAACAGACCACGTAATCGCCGCTTCTGACCATCAGGAACACGGCATCGTCGGTGATGCGCGCCAGCCGCAACAAGGTGGGGCGAAACCTCTCCGACAGAGCTTCCATTCCGGCGGAGGAGAAGCCCCACTGCAAAGTCTCCATGCCCAGGCGGTAGGCCTTGGAGGTGCCGATCTTCTCCACGAATCCCTCCTCCAGCATGCATTGCAGCAGCCGGTGCGCCGTGGATTTGTCAATGTCCGACAACTCCACCAGCTCACTCAGGCGGATGCCGCTGGCATGGTGCGCGCCCACCATTCTCAGCAACTGCAAGACCTTGGCGGCGCTTTGCGTGCCGGTGATCGCTGCTGTTTTTTTCTCACCCATTGGGAAATTCCATGTTTTCACGTTGTTGAAATAAGGCAAACCAAATCAAATCAAAGCCAGCCCAAGGGAAAGCATATTTCCCGCCTCCCGCAATATTCACCCCGAAATGAAAGGCGTTTCATGAACTCCAACCAAGTCAGCGATGAAATGAAAATCCGTGTTTTCACGCAAATGAAAGACGCCTGGGAAGCCAAGGATTGGCGTGCCTGCGCAGATCTCATGGCCGAGCAAGGAGTTTTGCATTCCGTCATGCTCACGCCCTGTGTCGGTCGTGAAAACTTCTACGAACGCATCAAGAGTACCGAGCGCCCCAACAAGAGTGTGAAACTTCATATTCTTAAAATAGGTGTTTTTGGCGGTACTCTTTTCGTCGAACGCGAGGATGAAATCATTCTTGACGGCCAATCCAGAAAAATCCCCACCGTAGGCATCATTGACTTTTCCGGCGACAAGATTTCGCATTGGAAAGAATATTACGATCGCGCCACCATGCTCAATGCGATACAGGAACTCGGCCCCCATTGAGCGCATCCGCCTCACGTCTTATTAACCTGTATTAAAAAATGGCCAAGACACCTCTTACCAAGATCATCAAGTTCTATATCCGCTTCACTCCCAGCTACAGTGCCATCGGCTACCATATCAGAAGTATTTTCTGGAAAAATCGCCCGAACAATTTCCAGGGCCAGACCTGGCTGGTCACGGGCGGCTCCGAAGGCATTGGCGCAGCGGCGGCCCGCCAGGGTGCGGAGGGCGGCGCGCATGTCATCTGCGTCGCCCGCGATGCCAGCAAGCTCAAGGCATTCTCTCAAAGTGTGCGCTCACAAACGCCGATCAGTTACCTGACGGCGGACTTTTCCAGGACGGCGGACGTGCACGCCTTGCTGGCACAAATCCGCCAGTCGGGCGAACGCTTTGATGTACTCATCGACAACGTGGGCATTCAAAAGCACCAGCCGGTCATCACCGACGAAGGGCTGGAAACGTCGTTCGTGACCAATATCCTCAGCCATCATCTGCTGGTGAAAACCTTGCTGGAAGAGAAAATCCTCAAGGACGACGCCACGGTCATCGAAGTCTC
>JAMNYN010000358.1 GCA_023622805.1 Pseudomonadota bacterium
GGGGAGACCGCAAACAGGCAAAGCCTGATTGTGGAGGCCCCCTCAATGGAAGATTAGGCATCACTTCAGCGGCCCTTTCTTCTTGTTCACTTTCTTCGCGATGGCCTTCAGCTTCTTCCCCTTGGCTTCGTAGATCTCGGAAAGTGCGTGCTCGAGAAGGTCGTATGTCGTTCGGACGTCCCCAGCGTTGGGCTTGTCGCCATCGTGACTGCCTGCATTCCCGAGCCACTTTACTGCCAGTAGCATTTCCTTCACGTCGTCGTATTTCGGAGGAAGCAGTTGGATTCTCTGGTGCAGGTTAATTGGCCTCCTCTTTCCCTTTGACAGTAAAAATCTCTTGATTCCAAGGTTCGTCAGGACTGCTTCCACTGCCGCTCGTGTGCAATTCAGCGCGGCCCCTGGGTCGGCGAAGAACAGTGCGAAGGATTCGGTTAGATGAGCGGTTGCCTCCGGCGGACAGTTCTTCGGGATGTCCATCAGGACCAATGATGGATTGAAGTACTTTGGAGTAAAACGATCGTCGGATGACTGTGCCCAACCGTGCTCCTCATCCTCATACTCGAAGAAATCCACCTTGCCTTCTCCGCAGCAGGCAAATATGTCCTTGCAGTCAGCGTTCGTGCACTCGAAGAGGCATGAAAAGACGTATCTGATCCAATCCGGCTCCCACGCCTCGTGTTCGTGTTCGCGCAAACTGTCGGGCGTTTCCTTGTGCGCCAGCGTCTTCGGCGCTAAAGCGAGGTGGCCAACGCCACATGTTGGGCACGGCCATTTCGGAACGTGTTGCTCAGTGAACGGGAGATGAAACGAGGTGCGGTCCATGGTGGTTGTGATGCCTAAGTTCAAGGTAACCGACGCTGCGCCGCTTTTGGTGTAGCGTCAGGTTGGCCGCAGGGTTGGGCCTCTCCGTCATTTTGAGGGACTTGCAAATGGTTGGGCTCGAATACCCACCATCCAATCCACGCGGCCACGCTACCGATGGCATACATGCCGTGGCCGGTGAAATATGCGATTGCCATTAGCAGGGAACCGTTGTTGAGTAGCACGGAACCTGTTTCCTCGCTGATTTGGTCTAGGACTGCACGTACACGGCTCGCAGTCTTTTGAGTTCCAACCTTGTATGCAACAAACGAGATTACAAGAAATACGATTGCACAGCCGCCAAGCAAAGACCAAAGAATCGTTGGATCGAAAAACTTCAAGAGTGTATCTTTGTCGCCTTGTGACATTGGAGCGGCCATGCTGCTGCCCTGGGTTACCGACCGATACATCAAGACCACGAAGCACGAAAACAACCAAATCATCAGGTTAGTTGTGAACTTAAGATACTTCTTGGGGAAAGGCTTAGTAATGTCCATATTGTTATCTGATGAGAGGCCGAAAATAATGTATTCTGCAGAACCTGCGGGATAAGCTGGGCAATGCGGGATATCCTGGACACTAACCCCCTCCTTATGGGGCTGTGGCCGACGCACTGTGAAAATGCTCAGATATAAAAAATCCGTGAAACCCGGCATGTATGCTTAGAGCAAATTTATGTTATTAAAAGGCATAGCCGCAATGGGCAAACCACCCTTTTGCATCGGCGGCAGTCACCGTATCGATGGCATGTGAAAGAGCGCCATCCAGCGCATCACGGGTACGGGCCTTCATGGCCCGCAGATATGTCTTGAGTTTGGACCAGCACGGCTCGATGGGTGAAAAGTCCGGCGAATACGGCGGCAGATATACCAACGTTGCGGCCTTGCCCTCGATGGCGCTTCGGATGCCTGGCACCTTGTGTGCGCTCAGGTTATCCATCACGACCACATCGCCCGGCTGCAAAGTAGGCGCCAAGACCTGGGCGACATAGGCACGAAACACGTGAGCATCAGTGGCCCCCTCGACGGTCATCACCGCTTCAAGACCACGGCACGACAGTGCACCCAGCACGGTCACGTTGCGACCCCAGTCTTTGGGTGCCGCATCATGCACGCGCTGACCGCGCCGTGCGCGCCCGTAACGGCGCGTCATCGAGAGGTTAACGCCCGATTCGTCAACAAACTTCAGCCGCGTTAGCTCGTGCTTGGTGATGTCTTGCTGGTATTGGCGGCGTGCCTGGCAGACCGGCTCTGTATCCCGCTCGCTGGCGTGGAGTGTCTTTTTTTTTGATGCAGGCCCAGCTGCTGGAGCATCCGGCACATGGTGGGATTGCTAACTGCCGGGCCGTCTGTAGCCTTCAGCTTCTCGGCCAGTTCGGTCAGCGTCAAGTCGGGCTGCTCTTGCAGCCAACGCTCCAACTGCTGGCACCCCGCTGGATCGATCTTGGTGCGCGGTCCTGGACGCCACTTGCGTGGTGTCAGGTCACCGCTGCAGCGTACTCGGCGCAACATGCCTTCGACAAACGACAGGCTCACGCCAAAAAACTCGGCTACCGCCCGCTGCGATTGACCTGAGCATTGGCATGCCTGGACGACTTTACGGCGTAAATCCAAAGAATAAGAGACGGCCATGATGGCTCCAATTTCTTGCGAACACCATAGCTAGACAGCTATTTTTTCAAAAAAATCCGCTGCCTTCTGCCATCTAAAAATCTGCTCTAAGTGTAGACCCGGCGCCAGGGCCACACCGCCTACACTGGCGCTAGGCCGGGCGCAGCGGGCCAGCACCTCTGCTTTGAATTGCTGGCTGTACTCACGACGCCGTCGGCGGCCTTGATTTAAAGATTTCCTGAGTTCATCGCCCGCGTAAACCGATGCCTGCGAGTGACTGGTCGTCAAGGAGGCAAGCGCAGGGTTGGTGCGGTCCGAAGCCGCAGGCGAGGACTCGGCCCTGCGCGCCTTGACGGCCAGGCACCGCTGGCTACGGTCGCGGAAAAGGCGATGAACTTGGGAAAGGCGGCCAGCGGCCTACGGGCCAGGGCGCTGCGCCGCATCAACGCCGCGCGGCGAGCGCCCCTGCATGCCCAAGGCATGCCTGACTGGATTGGTCTGGCCGATCAGACGCTGCCTGGTCGGCGGTTTTGCAGGGGCGCCAAACACCGTGCGGCGGGGATGGTCTGCAAGACGATCCCCTGGAGGGCAAGCGCAGCGCGCAGGCCGGCACGGCCGCAGGCATCAGGGATCAAAGCCGAATGGCCGCGACGCGCAACGCGGCGCGGGGCAACGCCCGCGAGCCCGCCGGCGGAACGCCGGGATGCCCGCCAGCGAAGGAATCAAACCCTGCGCTTCCTGGCCAAGATAAGTGGATGCCGACAGGTTTCGATTCGCGCTGCTCACACTGCGAATGATTACCCGGGAAGTTCAAGCTTCAGTATGGAATGTGCAACGCGCCCGGCAGAGCAACGATGCCTACTTCGATGAAAAAAGATCGCGAACACGTTCTAAGAAAGGCGCTGACCGCGTCTTTGTAGTTTAGCCACTGCGGTGCCTACGGCGGCGAGATGCTCGGGCGAGACATGCGCGATCGCTTGGAAGGCTGCCACCAGGTCCAGATGACTAGGAAGGCTCATCTGCTCCGAGTCCCTGAGCAGTCGCTTGCTCATCCGCATGGCATCTGGGGGATGAAGGGCAATTCGTTGGGCCAGTCCATCGACATGGGACAGCAGCGCGTCGTCGTCGACAACAGATGACACCAGGCCGATGCGAAGTGCGGTTTCTGCGTCAATCGGATCGGCCGTGAAGGTAAGCTCCATTGCCTTAGAGCGTCCGACCAGGCGGGGGAGCATCCAGGATCCGCCGTCTCCCGAAACAATCCCCAACTGGGCGAAACTCACCGCGAACGTTGCGCTGCGTGCAGCCAGCCGGATATCGCAAAAACACGCCAGATCACAACCCGCGCCATAGGCGGGGCCGTTGACCGCCGCAATCGTCGGAATGTCGGCCTCTGCAAGCGCAAGGGGAACCTGGTGGACTGTCTGCCGGTACCGTTGCTGGATGTCTGCAACGCTGCCCGCAGAGAATCCCTCGCGCGCAGCCATTTTCCTGATGTCGCCTCCTGCGCAAAAGGCCCTGCCTTCACCCGTGATAACCAGCACGCGGGCCGTTGGGTCGGCATTGACCTCTCTAATCCGGGCAGCCAAATCGAGAAATTGATCTCCAGCGGTCAACCGGTTGAGCCTCTCAGGGTGGCTCAGCATCAACGTGACAACGCCACCCTTGCGAATCACCCGCACAAAGGGGGATGCTTC
>JAMNYN010000591.1 GCA_023622805.1 Pseudomonadota bacterium
CAATTTGCCAGACAAGGAGCCGGTAACCCGACTCCCTGCGGCGCAAGTATTACTTGGCAGGAGCAGCAGCGTCAGCAGCAGCCTTGGCAGCATCACCAGCAGCCTTGGCAGCGTCGGAAGCAGCGTCAGCAGCAGCACCGGCGGCGCCAGCAGCAGCACCGGCGGCGTCAGCAGCACCAGCGGCGGCGCCAGCAGCAGCGTCAGCAGCGGCGGCAGGAGCAGCAGGAGCGGCTTCTGCGGGAGCAGCAGCAGGAGCTTCAACAGCAGGTGCGGCCACGGGAGCAGCTTCTTCCTTCTTGCCGCAAGCGACGAGGGCAGCAGCAGCGATCACGGTAGCCAGAACGAAAGATGTCTTCATGTCAGTTTTCCTAATTGAGGAGCAGTAAGAATTCGATATGCCATTAACGGCCAGCCTCTTGCAGCCAAGGAACGTTCCGGCAGAGTCGCAAGAAAAAATAACTGCGACACAGCGAGCAATTATAGGGAGATTTCGTCAATCCTGACGAATCCTGACAACACTTCTACATTTGCCCACAAAGTTTCTGCCACGTACACAAACTGCAGGTACCGCAGGCCAATGCAGCACCTGCTTGCTTAACGCGCCACCCCGGGTTTACGCTGACAGCCACGCGGTCTTTTTTGCAAAAAAGGGCGGCATCAACTCTCAGCGGGCACCGAGCAAGGGCCGCACCTGGGCAGCCCCCCCCCCGCAGCGATGGTGCCGTCCCCCGTAAGCTAAGGATAGAGGGGGAAGCCCCGGGGCGGCCCATGCCGCGTTAGCGGCTCAGGGGGTGCCTTTTAACGCACCCAGCCCGCCTCATGCCAGGCCGACAGCAGCTCCAGCGCATCGTCGCTGGCCCGCGCCAGGTCGCGCGCCGACAGCGCGCGCTGATCGGCCAACAGGCGCATCAGCTTGGCATCGCGGCCGCCCGCCAGATAGCTTTCGCCATTGATGAAAATGTGGCGCGCGTCATACATCATGCGCGTGCGGCGGTCGAGCACCACGCTTTCCAGCATCACGCCTTCCTCGCCGGCCTCGAACCAGACGTTCTGCTTGGGGTCGGTCAGGTACTCTCCCAGCGCCCGCTCCAGCGCCAGCGGCTCGGCCAGCGCACGCTCCAGCGCTTTGCGCGCGAACTCCGCCATGCTGGCTGGAATTTCGCCCGGATGGGTCACGGCTTCCTGCTTGGGGTCGCGGTACAGCACGGGGGTTTCTGGCTCATCGGGCTCGTCCGACATGCGCAGCAGCAGCTCGCGCGCCAGCTCGTCGCGACCGGGCGAGCGAAAACCGATCGAATACGTCATGCACTCGCCTTCGGCCACGCCGTCATGGGCATAGCGCGGGGGCAGGTACAGCATGTCGCCCGGCTCCAGCACGAATTCCTGCTCGGGCTCGAACTCGGCCAGGATCTTCAGCGGCACGTTTTCCTGCAATTGCAGGTTCTTTTGCTGGCCTATGCGCCAGCGGCGCGTGCCATGGGCCTGCAGCAGGAACACGTCGTAGCTGTCGAAGTGCGGGCCCACGCCGCCGCCATCGGTGGCGAAGCTGATCATCAAGTCGTCGAGACGGGCTTCTGGCACGAAACGGAACTGTTGCAGCAAGGCATGCACGCCCGCATCGTGCAGATCCGCGCCCTGGACCAGCAACGACCAGGCCTTCTGGCTCAGCGTCGGCAGATCCTTGCGCGCAAACGGGCCGTGGCCCATGGTCCAGCCTTTTTTCTGCTGGCAGATCAGGCGCGACTCGACGCCATCCTGGCCGGCCAGCGCGAACAAGGCGTCACGGCCCACGGGCGCCACCATGTTGGGAACGGCCTGGCGCACCAGCAAGGGCTTCTTTTGCCAGTGGCGGCGCATGAACTGGGAAGCGGTCAGGCCGCCAAGCAAGGCGAGGGGTTGGTCAATATCCATGGCAGTCAGCTATTTCGCGATCTAAGAATGGGGGCTATTGTCCTATGCAACAAGAAACCGCCCCGTACACCCGTCCTTGCGCCGCCTACGGCCCATGAAACTGGCGCGGCCCAGCCCAGGGGCACCGAGCAAGGGCCGCCCCGCAGCGACGGTGCCGTCCCCCTCCACCGAAGGTTGAGAGGGGGAAGCCGCGCCAGCGGCTCAGGGGGTGCTTCATCTCAACATCCGAAAATCACTGGGCGCCATGCCGGTATAGGCCTTGAAAGCCCGGCTGAAATGCGCGCTGTTGCTGAAACCGCAGCCAAAAGCGATGTCGGTGATGGTGCGCTGGGCGCCACGCATATCGCGCAGCTCACGCATGCACAACTCCAAGCGCAGCTGCTGAATCCAGGCCGCCAGGGTCAGTGACTCATCGGCAAATGCGTTGTAGAGGTGGCGCTTGCTGCAGTTCATCGCCAGGGCGATGTCGTCGATGCTCAAGCGCGCGTCGCGCACATGGGCCACGACATGGGCCCGGATGCGGTCCTTGAACGCTTCCTGCTGGGTCACGGCCGTGCCGCGGCCCGACAGCTCCTGCAGCGACAAGTGCACCAGATCGATCAGCAATTCGCCCGCCCGCTCGGCCAGCGCCGGCCCCATGGTCGGCAGTTCCTGGTAGGTGCTGCGCATGGCGTCGAGCGCCACGCGCGCAATGCCCGAGGCCCCGCCCACGTTGCGGCCCATCAGTCCTTCGAGCCGGATGCCGCGCTGCACCAGGCTTTGGCGCGGCAGCATCACGATCAGGTGCTCCGACCATTCGGGGTTGGCGACTTCGTAGGCCTGGCTGGTGTCGTAAATCACCCAGCTGCCGCTGCGCGCGCTGGCCTCGCGCCCCTGCTGGCTGACGGCCGCCAGCCCCTGCCAGGGCGCGACGATCTTCACGTAATCCGCGTCGTGCGAGCGCCGCCCCTGGACGCTGCGGATCACGCGATGCCGCGCCGCCTCGATGCGGGTCATGATCACGGCACCGGCCTGCGAGCGCTGGATATGGCCTTCGAACACCGTGTCGCCATAGAGGTCGCTGCCCAGGCCGGCAAACAGCTTGGACATCCAGTCCTGCCATGCGGGCACGGCTTCTTGGGCCGTCAGGCCGTCCGTTGTCAAGATGCTGCTCATGTGCGCTCTCCTGCCTTGCAGCGTGGTGTCAAACGTCGGAACCGGCAATTATCCCGGCGCCGGCCCACACCCGGCGCCGCAGGAAAACCCTGAGTCCCGTGCACGCTCAGTCAAGCACTTAGTGCATGCACAGCACAGCCCCGCCCACCGTCCGCTCCTAGCATTCATGCACGCCCAGCCAAAGGGCGACCAAGGAGACAAAAGCATGAAGACAGACAGCAAACGTTTCTGGCTCCAGCAGGTGACTGCTGCCGCCGCCCTGGCCGCGCTGGCGCCCCTGGCCCTGGCCCAGGAAGCCCCCAAATCCGTGCGCATAGGCTGGGCCATCGCCAAGACCGGCCACAACGCCGGCGGCACGGCCGCCACGGTCACGCCCAACTACCAGCTGTGGGTCAAGGAGGTCAATGCCGCGGGCGGCATCTTGCTCAAGGCCTACGGCAAGCGCGTGCCCATCGAAGTCGTGGAATACGACGACCGCTCCAGCACCGAAGAGGCCGTGCGCGCCACTGAGCGCCTGATGACCCAGGACAAGGTGGACTTCGTGCTGCCGCCCTGGAGCACGGGCAGCAACCTGGCCGTGGGTCCGACCTACGAAAAGCACAAATACCCGCTGCTGGCCGCGACCGCGGTGACCGACAAGGCGCCCGAACTGGTCAAGCGCTGGAAGCATGCGTTCTTCTTCCTGGGCACGGGCGCGGGCTATGCCGAGTCGCTCGTGAGCTACCTCGAGACCGCGAAGAAGGAAGGCAAGATCGGCAACAAGATCGCCATGATCAACATCGCCGACGGCTTTGGCGTGGAACTGGCCAACGCCACCCGCAAGGCGGCCAAGCAGCATGGCTTCGAGTTGGTCTACGACAAGAGCTATCCCATTGGCACGCAGGATATGACGCCCATCCTGACCGAGGTCAAGAGCAAGAACGCCGACGTCTTCATCGCCTATTCCTACCCGCCAGACACCATGCTGATCACCGAGCAGTCGCGCGTCAACGGCCTCAATCCCAAAGTGATGTTCACCGGCGTGGGCACGCAGTTCCCGATGTTCAAGGCCAAGTTCGGCGCGGCCACCGAAGGCATCATGGCGCCGGGCGGCGTGGACTTCGACGCCCCGGCCATCAAGGACTACTTCCAGCGCCACAAGGCATCGGCCGGCCATGAGCCCGACCGCTTCGCCAGCACCATCCAGTACACCACGCTGCAGGTGCTGCAGCAGGCCATAGAGCGCGTGGGCAAGATAGACCGCGCGGCCGTGACGCAGGAAATCAAGAGCGGCACCTTCGACACCATCATCGGTCCGGTCAAGCTCGAGAACCAGATGCTGACCAAGCTCTGGTACGTGGGCCAGTGGCAGGGCGGCGAGTTCTACGGCATTGCGCCGAGCAACCGTCCAGGCGCCAAGCCGGCGATCATTCCAAAACCTGTCTGGAAGAACTGACGCCAGCCCTCCAAGGCCCCGCTGCGTGCGGCGGGGCTGGCGCCTGACACCATGAATTTCCTCGACATCCTGCTCGCGGGCAGCACCCTGGGCGGCCTCTACGGGCTGATCGCCATGGGGCTGACCCTGCAATACGGCGTCGCGCGCATCATGAATCTCTCCTATGGCGAGTTCCTGATCGCGCCCGCCTTCCTGGCCTACCTGGGCGTGACCGCCTGGGGCCTGTCTCCCATTCTGATGCTGCTGCTGGTGCTGCCCCTGGGCTTTGCCGTGCAGTGGCTGGTCTATCAATTGCTGCTGACGCCGCTGGTGCGTCGCACCGGCTCCGGCCCGGCGCTGGAAGTCGACTCCATACTCGCCACTTTCGGCCTGATGTTCGTGGTGCAAGGCATCATGATGGTGGCCTTCGGCGGCAACTACCACAGCTATACCTACCTCTCGACGCCGGTGCAGATCCTGGGCAGCACGGTCGCGGCCAACCGCCTGCTGGTGCTGGGCGTGGCCGTCGCGCTGGGCCTGGGCCTGTACCTGCTGCTGACCCGCACCCGCATGGGCACGGTGGTGCGCGCCGTGTCGGTGGCGCCGCGCTTCGCCCCTCTGGTGGGCATCGACGTGCGCCACACGGCGGCCCTGGCGTTCGGCATAGGCGGCGCCATGGTCGCGGCTTCGGGCGTGCTGGTCAGCATGTTCCTGCCCTTCTCCGCGGCCATGGGCACCATGTTCGCGATGAAAGCCTTGATCGTGGTGATCATGGGCGGCGTGGGCAATCTGCTGGGCTGCCTGGTCGCGGGCCTGATGCTGGGCTTTGCCGAAACGCTGGTCGCGACCTTCGTCGACCCGGGCCTGACGCTGGCGGTGAACTACGCCCTGTTCCTGGGCGTGCTGCTGCTGCGCCCCACGGGCCTGTTTGGAAAGGGCGCACGATGAGCCGCCGCGAATGCATGGCATGGGGCGCGGGCGCCCTCGCCCTGGCCTTGCTGGCCACGGTGCCCCAGTGGATGCACAACGATTACTACCTGTCGCTCTTGATCAGCGTGCTGATGTACAGCGTACTGGCTTCGGCCTGGGCGCTGTTTTCCGGGCCCACGCGCTACGTCTCGCTGGCCACCGTGGCCTTCTTTGGCGTCGGCGCCTACACCACGGCGGTGTTCGGCGAGACCCTGCCCTGGGCGGCCGTGCTGCTGATCGCCCTGGGCGTGGGCGTGGCCATGGCGCTGGTCGTGGGCCTGGCCACGCTGCGCCTGTCGGGCGTGTACTTCGTGATCTTCAGCTTCGGCCTGGCCGAGTTGGTCAAGCAGCTCGTGACCTGGTGGGAAGTCAACATCACCAAGGACCTGGGCCGCTATGTGTTCGTCGACATCACGGCCCAGGACATCTACTGGCAACTGCTGGTGCTGCTGGCCCTGGTGCTGGGCCTGCGCGCCTGGATCGCGCGCACGCGGCTGGGCCTGGCCTTGCGCGTGATCGGCGAGGACGAGACCGTGGCCGTGCACGTGGGCATCAACACCACGCGTGTCAAGGTGCTGCTGTTCACGCTCAGCGCCTCCTTCATGACCGTGGCCGGGGCCATCATGGCGCCGCGCTGGACCTACCTCGACCCGACGATAGCGTTCGCGCCGGCGATCTCGTTCCAGACGCTGATCATGGCCCTGCTCGGCGGCGCGGGCAGCCTGTTCGGCCCGCTGCTGGGCGCCGTGCCGCTGGTGCTGCTGTTCGAGTTTCTGTCGGCCCATTTCCCCAACCACTTTGCAATCCTCGTCGGACTGGTCTTCATGGTCATTGTGTATGCCGTGCCCCAGGGTATTTCGGGCTGGCTGCGCCAGCGCAAGAGCAAGAGCAAGAGCGGAGGTGCGCCATGACGCCCCCCCTGCTGGAGCTCAAAGGCCTGAGCAAGCGCTTCGGCGGCCTGGTCGCCGTCAACGATCTGTCGTTCGACGTGCATGCGGGCGAAGTCGTGGGCCTGCTGGGCCCCAACGGCTCGGGCAAGACCACGGCCATGAATCTGGTCTCGGGCGCCTTGCCGCTCAATGCGGGCGAAGTGCGCTTGCAGGGCCAGACCATCAGCGGCCTGGCCAGCCACCAGATCGCGCGCCTGGGCGTGGCCCGCACCTTCCAGCTGGTGCGCGTGCTCGGCGGCATGAGCTGCCGCGACAACGTCGCCGCGGGTCTGGCGTTTCGCCCCGGCGGCCTGTACGGCCGCGCCGCCGAGCATGCGGCGCAGCTGCTGCTGGAACGCGTGGGCCTGGGCGCCCAGGCCGCACTGCCCGCAGCCGAGCTGACCTACATCGACCAGAAGCGCCTGGAACTCGCTCGCGCCCTGGCTCTCGCGCCCCAACTGCTGCTGCTCGACGAGTGGCTGGCCGGGCTCAACCCCACCGAGCTGCAGCAGGGCATTGACTTGATACGCGCGCTGCAGGGCGAAGGCATGAGCATTCTGATGGTCGAACACGTGATGGATGCCGTGCATGCGCTGTGCAGCCGCTGCGTGGTGATGAATACCGGCGCGAAGATCGCCGACGGCGCTACGCGCGAAGTGCTCAGCGACCCACGCGTGATCGAAGCCTATCTGGGCAGCAGCGACGAGGAGACCGCCCATGCTTGAAGTGCGCAATTTGTCCGTGGCCTATGGCAAGCACCAGGCCTTGCGCGGCGTGTCGCTTGACGTGGCCAAGGGCGAGCTGGTGGTGATGCTGGGCGCCAATGGCGCAGGCAAATCCTCGCTGCTCAAGGCGCTGGGCGCCATGCTCGTGCCGCAAGCCGGAACCAGCGTGCTGCTGGCCGGCCAGGAGCTCACGCGCCTGCCGGCCCACCAGGTGGTGGAAGCCGGCCTGGCCCTGGTGCCGGAAGGGCGCGGCGTGTTCAGCGATCTGACCGTGCGCGAAAACCTGCAGCTCGGCGCCCAGCCCAGGCGCGCACGCGCGCTGGAAGCACAAAGCCTGGCCCGGGTGCTCGATCTGTTTCCCAAGCTGGGCCAGCGCATGGCGCAGACCGTGCGCACCATGAGCGGCGGCGAGCAGCAAATGGTGGCCGTGGGCCGCGCGCTGATGTCGGCGCCCGATATCCTGCTGCTAGACGAGCCTTCGCTGGGCCTGTCGCCGCTGATGTGCAAGGAGCTGTTCGCCGCGCTGGCACGCATTCGCACGCTGGGCGTGGGCGTGCTGCTGGTCGAGCAGAACGCGCGCCAGAGCCTGGCGATCGCCGACCGCGGCTATCTATTGGAAACCGGGCTTGTTGTAGGCCAGGGCAGCGCCGCTCAATTGCAGGCCAGCCCGGCCGTGCGCAAGGCATATCTGGGCGCAGCCCACTGATTTTTTTGTGAAGGAAGTTCCATGATCGAACAACACATGCTGATTGGCGGCCAGTCCGTGGGCGCCACCGGAGGCGCGACTTTCGAGCGCCGCAACCCGCTCGACGGCCAGGTGGCTTCGCGCGCGCCGGCCGCCACGGTGGAGGACGCGCGCGCCGCGGTCGATGCCGCGGCCAAAGCCTTTCCGGCCTGGGCCGCGATGGGTCCGGGCGAGCGCCGAGGCCTGTTGATGAAAGCTGCCGCGGCCATCGAAGCCAAGGGCCAGGCCTTTGCCGCGGCCATGGCGGCGGAAACCGGCGCTTCGGGTGGCTGGGCCGGCTTCAACGTCCACCTGGCCGCGGACATGTTCCTCGAAGCCGCGTCGCTCACCACCCAGATCAGCGGCCAGATCATTCCGTCCAACGTTCCCGGCAGCCTGTCCATGGCCGTGCGCCAGCCCGCGGGCGTGGTCGTGGGCATCGCGCCCTGGAATGCGCCCATCATCCTGGCCGTGCGCGCCATCGCCACGCCGCTGGCCTGCGGCAACACCGTGGTGCTCAAGGGCTCCGAGCTGTGCCCCGCGACCCAGGGCCTGATCATCGAAGCCTTGCTCGAAGGCGGACTGCCGCCGGGCGTGGTGAACTTTGTGACCAATGCCCCGGCCGATGCAGGCGCCATCGTCGAAGCCCTGATCGCCCATCCGGCCGTGCGCCGCGTGAACTTCACGGGCTCGACGCGCGTGGGCCGCATCATCGGCCAGACCGCGGCCAAGTACCTCAAGCCCGCCATCCTGGAACTCGGCGGCAAGGCACCGTTCCTGGTGCTCGACGACGCCGATGTCGACGCGGCCGTGGCCGGCGCGACCTTTGGCGCCTTCGCCAACTCGGGCCAGATCTGCATGTCGACCGAGCGCATCATCGTCGACGACAAGATCGCCGACGAATTCATCGCCAAGCTGGTGGCGCGCGCCCAGGCCCTGCCGCTGGGCGATCCGCGCCAGGGCCCGGTGGTGCTGGGCTCGGTCGTGGACCAGAGCACGGTTGACCGCGCCAACGCCTTGATCGACGACGCGCTGGCCAAGGGCGCCAAGCTGCTGTGCGGCGGCAAGGCCGACAACACCTTGATGCCCGCGACCCTGCTCGACCACGTGACGGCCGACATGAAGATCTTCCATGAAGAAACTTTCGCTCCGGTCAAGGCCATCGTGCGCGTGCAGGGCGTGGAACAGGCGATTGCCGTCGCCAACGACAACGAGTTCGGCCTGTCGTCCGCCGTTTACGGCCGCGATACGGCGCGCGCCTGGCAGGTGGCCGCACGCATAGAAGCCGGCATGTGCCACATCAACGGCCCCACCGTGCACGACGAAGCACAAATGCCTTTCGGCGGCGTGAAAAGCTCGGGCTACGGCCATTTCGGCGGCCAGGCCGGCATCGACGCCTTCACCGATACGCGCTGGATTACGATGCAGACCACGCCGCGCCACTACCCGTTCTAAAGCCGCTGCGGGCCGCGAATGCCCGCCGCAGCATGCCGGCCTTGGCCGGCGTGGGAAAATCAGGCCATACGGGCCGCTCGCCATGCGTGCGGCCTTTTCCTACTTCCCCTGTGTACAGGGCTGACTGCACAAGGCTGCAAACCGATGGACATCAAACAACAATGCGTGGTCGCTCTGACCTGGACCCTCAAGGACACCCTGGGCGAAGAGCTGGATGTGCTCGAAGAGCCGGTGGATTTCCTCATCGGCGGCGATGACCTGCTGCCGCGCATCGAGGAGGCCTTGCAAGGCCACGGCATGGGCGCCACGCTGGACCTGCACCTCGAGCCCGAAGACGCTTTCGGCGACTACAACGAAAAGCTGATCTTCCTTGAGCCGCGCGGCCTGTTCCCGGCGGAAATCGAAGAAGGCATGACGTTCGAAGGCCATGCCCTGCCCCAGGGCACGAGCGCCGAAGCGCCCAAGGAAGCGCTCTACACCGTCACCGACATCTACCCCGAGCATGTGGTGCTCGACGGCAACCACCCGCTGGCCGGCATTGCGCTGCGCCTGCACCTCAAGGTCGAAGGCGTGCGTGAAGCCACTGAAGAGGAAATCGGCCGCGGCAGCGCCGGCACGGGCTTTTTCCGCATCCAGCCGCCGCAGGCACCGGGCAACGACACGGTGCACTAAAAAAAGGGACTCCTCGGAGTCCCTTTTTACTTTGACCAGATTCAGCGGTAGATCTGGTTGCCGTCAATGCGCACGTATTCGCCGATATTGAACTGCGGTGGCTGCTGGTAGTCGAACGCCCGCACGCTGCCGTCCTGGAGTTGCACGGACACGCGGTAGATGTCGCGCACACTGCCGCCACCCATGTTGTTCTGCACGGCGTTGCCCGCGAGGGCTCCGCCCACCACGCCCGCAATCGTGGCCAGCGTCTTGCCAGAACCCTTGCCGACCTGGTTGCCCACGACGCCGCCGAGCAAACCGCCGGCAATGGCGCCACCGGCTCCGATGCCACTGGAGTCTTGGACGCGCACGGTCTCGATATTGAGAATACGGCCTTGCTGCACCTGGTAAGCCTGATTGCCCTGGTAACCCTGATTGCCCCAGGCATTGTTGCCGTTCTGGACGGGATAGCCGGTGCTCGGGTATCCGGTAGCAGGATAGGTAGTGACAGGGTAGGAAGTCGTGGGCTGACCGCCCACGGGATAGCCCGCCTGGTTGTAGCCGCCTTGCGGGTAAGCCACGCACGCGGTCAGCGCCGCGACCATCGCGCCCGCACCGACCATCCGGCCCCAACGTTCAAATACTTGCATGAAAGTCTCCTGTGGAGAAATGCCAAAAACACCTGGGTCAATGGACTCCAAGCCTTCAGTATGAACCTGATCCATGCCGACGACCTGTGTGCCCTTTGGTGTTTAACGGCGGACAGGCTGCCGCCGCCTACAGGTTTGACACTTGCTCACAACTTTCATAGCGGCGACAACCTGCTGGCCGGCCGCGGAGGCAGTCTTACTGCTTGCCCGTGGAGCCGTAACCACCTTCGCCGCGCTCCGATGCAGCGGCAAACTCTTCGACCAGGCGGAAGCTGGGCTGCACCACGGGCACGATCACCAGTTGGGCCAGGCGGTCCATGGGCTGCAGCGTGAAGGCCGTGGACGAGCGGTTCCAGGCGCTGACCATCAACTGGCCCTGGTAATCGCTGTCGATCAGTCCGACCAGATTGCCCAGCACGATGCCGTGCTTGTGGCCCAGGCCCGAGCGGGGCAGGATCATCGCCGCGTAGCCCGGATCTTCGAGGTGGATGGCCATGCCCGTGGGCACCAGCTGCCATTCGCCGGGCGCCAGCGTCAGCGGCGCGGCTATGCAGGCACGCAGGTCCAGGCCGGCGCTGCCGGGCGTGGCGTAGGCAGGCATGTTGTCGCGCAGGCGCGCGTCGAGAATCTTGAGGTCAACGTTCATGGAATGGCCCCACGGTCCGGCTGCGCACTAACGCACGCGGACCGATCAGGGGTCTGTATCAAAAGAGAAGAATTCTCCGGGCAACGCGTGCCGCCCGGCAGGGTGCGGCCGCCATCATCGCCGAAATTTCCCGCCCCCCGGGTTCAGGGCTTTTTGCCGGGCAAGGCCTTGCCGGGCAGCGCCTTGCGCCCGCCCTTGAACAGCATGCCCCCCACGATCAGCAGGCCGATCAGCCAGGGCGCCACGCCTTGCCAGAACACCATGGCTACCACCACCAGCGACCACAGGACGAAGGGGAGCAGCTTGGGCCAGGGCAGCAATGCCGAGATCGATTTTTGCTGCTCCACGGCTTGCGATCGGGGCGCTGTGCTGACAGGGCGTGGCGGCACGGGCGCTCCGGAGGCAGAGATGCGCGGGCGCCCAGGCGCCTCGCGGGCATCGCGCAAAGCCGCGGGCACATCGGCCTGAACCTGGCGCTGGGCGGCGGCGCTGGCCAGCAATTGCTCGACATAACGCGCATAGTCGCCGTCTGCCGGGCCGTTGTAGTTGTGGATTTCGTGGGCCATGAAAGTCTCCCCGCCTTGGCGGCGACTGCCCGACAGAAGCTCGGTCCAGTCCATTACACCAGCACCTGCGCGCCGACCCGGCGCGGCGCTGCGGGCGCGGCACGCAGGCGCGATGCGATGTCGGCCACCAGTTGCTGGGCCAGCACCCGCTTGGACGCATGGGGCAGTTCGCGGTGACCTTCGGCGTCGATCAGCAGCAGGGCGTTGTCGTCCTGGCCAAAAGTCGCCGGGCCGATGTTGCCGACCAGCAAAGGCACTTGCTTGCGCAGCCGCTTGGCTGTGGCGTGGGCCAGCAGGTCATGGCTTTCTGCCGCAAAGCCGACACAGAACAGCTGACCGGCCCGGGCCCGCGGCGACTGGGCCACGCGCGCCAGGATGTCGGGGTTTTCGACAAAGGCCAGCGCGGGCACCTCGCCCGAGCCGTCCTTCTTGATTTTCTGCTCCGAAGCCAGCGCCGGGCGCCAGTCGGCCACGGCCGCCGTGGCGACGAAGACCGTGGCCGCGTCCACAGACTGCTCGACGGCCATAAGCATTTGCTCGGCCGACTGCACATTGATGCGGCGCACGCCGCGCGGCGTGGGCAAATGCACCGGCCCGGCCACCAGCGTGACTTCGGCGCCGGCCTCGCGGGCCGCGCGGGCGATGGCAAAGCCCATCTTGCCGCTGGACAGGTTGGTAATGCCGCGCACCGGGTCTATGGCTTCGAACGTCGGGCCGGCCGTGACCAGCAGGTGCTGGCCGACCAGTTGCTTGGGAGCGAAAAAGGCGCTGAGCTCTTCCATCAGCTCGGCGGGCTCGAGCATGCGGCCGTCGCCGGTCTCGCCGCAGGCCTGCTCGCCCGTGCCCACGCCCAGCACCGTCGCGCCATCCTGCGCCACCTGGGCGAAATTGCGCTGCGTCGCGGGATGGACCCACATTTCGCGGTTCATGGCCGGTGCCAGCAGCAGCGGCACGCGTTCGGCGGGGCGCGCCAGGCACAGCAGGCTCAGCAGTTCGTCCGACCGGCCCTGCGCCAGTCGGGCCGCGAAATCGGCGCTGCAAGGCGCGATCAGGATGGCGTCGGCCTCGCGGCTCAGGTTGATGTGCGGCATGTTGTTGGGCTCGCGCGTGTCCCACTGCGAGCCGTAGACCGTGCGCCCGGACAGTGCCTGCATGGTCACGGGCGTGATGAATTGCTCGGCCGCCTCGGTCATGACGATTTGTCCGCTCGCCCCCGCCTTGATCAGCAGCCGGCATAGCTCCGCCGACTTGTAACAAGCAACGCCTCCACTGAGACCCAGAACCAGATGTTTGCCAGCGAACTCTTTCATGTGCCTAATTTAGCAGACTCGGCAAGTAGATGGACAGCCGCTGGACAGGGGATAACCGCTGGGGTTCAGGCAGGTGAAATGGGCGCGCATCTATAATCCTTCTTTACCAACACCAATAAAGACATGACCAAATTTGTCTTCGTCACCGGCGGTGTGGTGTCTTCCCTGGGCAAGGGAATCGCCTCCGCCTCCCTTGCTGCGATCCTCGAATCGCGCGGCCTCAAAGTCACTCTGATCAAGCTCGATCCCTACATCAACGTGGATCCGGGCACCATGTCGCCGTTC